>CAWVVE010000001.1:0-26973 GCA_963933075.1 uncultured Verrucomicrobiaceae bacterium
AAATCCGCAGAATTACCCCCGTTGCGAATGTAATCACATAAGTAATCACAGTCTTCGAGTGTCAATACCACAAGGTAATGCCCCCCCCCACTGAGAGCCCGGCTCGCGGTCGCACGCGTTTCCTCATGATCTGCCTTGCCATGAATAATTGATGTGAAATCATCCTTGGCATATTTACGGACTCTTTTCCAGACACTCATCACATCACCACAAGTGGTGTCCACCATATGGCACCCTTGAGCCCTCAACCGCTCCATTAATGAAAGCTCCGCGCCAAAGGCCGGCACAATAACCACGTCATCCTCCCCCAAATCACTGATCCTGACATCGGGACATTGACCCCCGATATTCTTTATCTCCATCTCGCGTAACTGACGGTTAACCTCGGGATTATGGATAATCTCGCCAATCAGGTATATATTATTGCCCGTAAACACCCTTCTGGCTGCATAGGCCAGATCGATAGCCCGCTCTACGCCATAGCAAAAACCAAACTGTTTTGCCAATCTCACAGTCGTGTTGCCCAAGATGAGCTTTCCGTCTCCCTTGTGCAGTTTTTCAACGATCTGACTGCGGTAGTGCTGCTCCACCTCGGCCTCCACCCGTTCCATTATGGCAGGAGTCCGAATATTGATGCGCTTTGCCTTCTTTTTTGAAGGTTCTTTTTCCTTACTCGTCGACATCGACCGGGTCAATTCTCACAATGATGGTTCAAACGACATCAAATCCTGAAAATAGCAACCCGAGAACAAGTGAAGATGTTAAGAAAATGATCATTCTTAATTCAAAATCAAGTTCCACGGTTTCCTGGATATAAAGTAGCCTGGTAAAACCTATCTTTACCACAAATCCTATATATACCGGCTTTTATAAGGAAAACTGAAAAGTTTTGCCTTATTTATATTTGACATAATTTAAACAATTACTATCTTTTTGCGTTACTAGTCTGTAACTGTTTGTTTGTGTTTCATGTTGTAAAGAACGTCCGGTTTATCCAAATCGGACGTTCTTTATTTTCAGTAAGCCTCAGGGGAACTGCGCGAGCTGCCATCAAACAAGGCAACATGACCCATTTAAGGTTTTATCAACTGATGAGCATCAGATGGATCAAGATGCTCTAATCATTAGGCGGCAAGAACTTGCCTGATGTATCCTTAATGAACGGTGAGTAAGTATCCAGCCCGGACTCAAAACGCTTACGCAGAACCGCAGAACTATCCACGGGCCCTCGCGGAAACTCCTCGAGAATTGCCGCCATTAAATCAAAGAGCCCTGCAATATCGCCGAATTCCACAAATTCCGGTGATATCAAATCTTCCTTTCCACAGTTATGGTAATTGCCCAGGGGAACCGAAATCCCTGCAGTGCGAACCCCATAAGCTTGAAGCCCTGAAGCTTCACAAGCACCACGATCCAGCAAAGCGCGCTGAGTCCTTATCGAGCGGCGTTGCGCTGCCTCGAGAATCGCCGCCGTGGCAGTATGGTCAAAGATCGAGATACGATCCCCAACACGGCACATTGGTCCGCCTCCCATGATGGCCCTGTCCACGGCCACACTCGTCTCAATAGACACAAAACACGAATCCGGTTGAAACGGCCACGATTGTCCAAGTTTTGTCGCACCAACAAAACCCACCTCTTCAGCACGGGTAAAAACAGCGGCACATGAAAGCTCAATCCCACCCCGATCCAAGGCGATTAGCAAAGCCACTATGACGGCACAGCCCACCAGATCATCACAGGCACGTGACCATATCTGTGTCCCACGCACCTCAAAATCCGGTAGATCCCACATCGCAAAACGACCAAATTCCCTGATCGGGAAACCCTGCAGTAAATAGGATTCGGGAACACCTCCTAAAAAAGTAAACCTATCACGAATCCTTCCCGCATCCGGCTGGAATCCTGAGCCAGCCGGTAATTCGACAAACCCGGGATGATCCATGTGCGAGCCAAAAATCCATCCCGGTTCTGATCCGCAATCACCATAAAGAACAATCAGGTTACCAAAATCATCCTCCTTGATTTGAACCGAGTCACAAGGATCCAGCAACTGGATAATGACATCTCTGATATGATATTCGTGGAAAGGAGCTGTCGGGACAGTAAGAATAGTCTCTAGAATTTCATGTAAATGTCCTCTATCCATCTTAATAGTCTCACTACTGAGTTAGACAGTTGAACATGCCTTCACTTGCTAAGCAACTCCGTTACCGGCTTGAATGGCTGGCCATTACATTCATGGCCAAGGTCATTCCGCTGCTCCCTCGTGCAGTCATGCTCTCAATGGCCCGAATATTGGGGGACTTGGCATACCTGTTTGACTGGCGTGGACGCGAGAGTGCTCTCGCAAATGTTCGCTCAGTAATCGCTGCAGGGATCCTGCCTTGCTCAAATCCCGATGAGCTTATCAAGAAAAGCTACCAGTTCTTCGCCCGGAGCATGTGTGAGCTGTTCTGGTCTGCGCGTCTGAACCAGGAGAATTATTCGCAATTTATCCAAGTCGATATTGAAGATCAGGAAGCTTTCGACCAGGCTGCCAATGAAGGGGCGATCTGGGTCACTCCGCATTACGGTAACTTTGAATGGATCAGTTTGATGATGGGTTACCGCGGGCACCCTTTCACCCTTGTCGCACAGGACTTTAAGAACCCCCTGCTCACTAAAATATTCAGTAAGCAACGAGAACTCAGCGGGCACAGGGTAATTTCCTCCCACAGGGCCATGATCCGCCTCCTGAAAGCATTGCAATCTGGCGGGCACGCAGCCTTCCTCACAGATCTAAACGTTCAGCCAGGCAACTCGGCAACACCAATCCGCTGTTTTTCTTTTCTTACCTGCTCCACCGGACTTCATGCCTTCCTGCACCAGCGCACCGGGGCAAAATTGATCCCGAGTATTGCCATACCCTGCTCGGATGGAACCTACATGATGAAACTGCTTTCCCCAATCCTCATACACCCTCATTGCACTCCCACCGAAATTGCACAAAGGTGCTGGGACGTTTTCGAGCCATATATAAGGGATTTTCCGGAACCTTGGCTCTGGATGTATAAGCACTGGAGATACCGCCCGGAAGTCGATGGACACAGATATCCGGACTATGCCAACCGATCAAAGAAATTTGATCTGTTGCTTGAAAATACCACGGAAAAAGACGGGGCATCGCTATAATGGGTGCCTAAAATTCGCCCTATCCTGTTAAGGACAGAAAGCGGACATTGAACAATGCGGACCTAGGGACACCTGCCCTCAAGCACCTGCTGGAGCCTGATCTCCCCATAAACCCGGGTCATTCCCAGAGCGCACCTCATCAATAGCTTTCGGCTTTTCCTCTTCCGTAATAGGAACATCAGGTGGTTGCGGACTTGCGGGCGGATCACTCATGACCCCATCCTTCATCAAGTCGCGAATATGGGAGGCGCCTAGAGTCTCATATTCAAGCAACGCCTTGGCAATGAGCTCAAGTTGACGCCTGTGTTCGAGCAACAGTTCCTTCGCCTTGCTACATGCATTATCGATAAAACGCTTAACCTCATGATCAATTTTCTTCGCCGTATCCTCTGAATAAGAGCGACTGCTTGTCATGTCTCGAGCAAGGAAAGTGTGCTCCTGGTGGTCACCATACTGAACCATTCCCAACTCCTCGCTCATTCCCCACTGGCAAACCATCTGGCGAGCCACATCAGTGGCCATCTTGATGTCGCCTCCGGCACCATTTGTCACATCCCCAAACACGATCTCCTCAGCCACACGCCCGCCCATTGAAACGACGAGATGATCAATCATCTCGAACTTCCGCTGAGTGTACTTGTCTTCCTCGGGAAGGAACATTGTTACCCCCAGAGCAGGCCCACGGGGAATGATGGTGACCTTGTGCAACGGATCTGTATGCTCCAGAAGTTCATTGAGAATGGCATGCCCTGCCTCATGGTAAGCAGTATTCTCCTTTTCCTTCTCACTAAGGGCAAGACTTCGCCGCTCCTTACCCCAGCGCACCTTGTCACGGGATTCCTCAAGCTCACTCAGGGTTATGGCCTTAAGGTCCCTCCTGGCCGCCAACAGTGCAGCCTCATTGATGACATTAGCCAATTCCGCACCGGAATAACCCGGGGTTCCACGTGCAAGCACTCCCAGATTCACACTCTCTGCCATCTTCACCTTCTTGCCGTGAACCTCCAGAATGGCCTGGCGGCCTTTAACATCAGGCAGAGCCACTGTCACCTGCCTGTCAAAACGCCCGGGACGCAACAACGCAGGATCCAAGACGTCTGGACGATTGGTTGCTGCAATAATTATCACACCTTCCTGTGTCTCAAAACCATCCATCTCCACCAGCAGGGCGTTTAATGTCTGTTCGCGTTCATCATGCCCTCCTCCCAAGCCGTGCCCGCGATGCCTCCCCACTGCATCTATTTCATCAATAAAAATCAGGCATGGTGAATGTTTCTTGCCCTGCTCAAACATATCGCGCACACGGGATGCCCCCACACCAACAAACATTTCCACAAAATCAGATCCACTAATGCTGAAAAACGGCACATCTGCCTCTCCCGCGATGGCTCTGGCAAGCAGGGTTTTCCCTGTTCCCGGGGCTCCCACCATCAACACTCCCTTGGGAATCTTACCTCCGAGGCGCTGAAATTTCTTGGGATCCTTGAGGAACTCGACAATTTCCCATACTTCCTCTTTTGCCTCAGTTACACCGGCAACATCCTTGAACGTCACCTTGTTGATTTCCATCTCCATCTTCTTCGCCTTGCTCTTGCCAAAGCTCATTGCCCCACGACCGGCCATGCGCATCTGCTGACGGAAGAAAAAGTAAAGGATTAGGAGAATAAGAAGTATCGGCAGCAAGCCAAGCAACACACTGCTTAACATATTGCTGTCCACTTCAACCGTGTAGTTTAATGGCTGACGCTGGGATCCCTCCACTTCACCGCCTTCTGTCTTACCGCTGAGAAGTTCCTGAAGCTCTTCCTTCTGGAAGGCAATATTGATAAGCACCTTAAATCCTGTCGTTCCCTTGCCCGAACCTTCTGTTTCCGAGTCACTGAGCGTACCGATCAGATATTCCTCAGCACTGCCCTCCTTTTTCACAAGGCGCAGCGGTTTTGTGCCATCAACCTTGCCCTCATTGACATATTTAACAAATTCCGGCCACTGGACAGTCTGGAAATTCCCCCCATCCCCTTTTGCTGTAAATGCCGCCACAATCAGCATCACCGCAATTGACATGAGGATGAGACCACGCCAATTGAAAGACTGTTCTCCATCCCCCGGTTTTTTGGGATCTTCATCGCCCTCGGGGGGGGTGGGATTATTGTCAGGCATAAGGGACTTCTATTCTATCAGTTCGGGTAGAGGATTCCGAGGATGAACATAGCATAATCACCTCCGGAAAAAGACACTACCACAAACCACGCACAGGAGCAATCGGACGATTCCACCCGAAATCGTATCCCCACCCTCCCCACCAACTTGCCGGTTCCCAAGGCGCGACGGTATGGTATCTTGAAATGACGCAATCCAAGTTTCTGAGGAACCCTCCAGAATGTAGGCGAAATGGCAAGCTGTTTGGTGATATGGATGTTCCGGTTAATCACAAATAATCACGACGAATGAAGCAATCCGGGGACAAAAAGCCTCCTGCCGAGAATGTCTGCCAGAAAAAAGGTGGATGGTGGCGCTTTTTATTGCCCCGAAGCAGTCGGGAGGAGCCCCCTGGTGATCCCTCCCGTCACTGCGCAAAACCGGTTAATGAAAAGCATCCAAACTTGATCGACAGCCTGAATGTGGTGGATCTCCAACATCTCTATGATGCCAGGGAAATGGCACTGGACAGTGTAAACCTCAACGCGAATCGCGGTGAAATGATTTGTATCATCGGGCCCAGTGGTTGCGGCAAAAGCACACTTATCCGTGCGCTGGCCGGTCATCTGCAACCGACGAGTGGTGATGTCCTAATCAACGGGCATTCCCTATACAAAAACCTTTCCAGTATTCAGCATTATATTTCATACATACCGGAGGATGACACCTTCGATCCACTGCTTAGCGTCGAGGAGAACATAGATTGCGCATCAGTAATTCGCTGCCCCCATATGAACCTCGCTGAACGCCGCAAGCGCGCCGATTCAATCCTCGTCGAACTCGGCCTTAGTGAATGCCGTCACCGGCGGGCAGGCAATTCACAAAACAAGTTACTTTCCGGGGGCGAGCGCAAGCGCCTTAATGCGGGCCTGGACATGATCAGCACTGCTGAGGTGTTTCTCTTTGATGAACCTACCTCAGGACTCTCCTCAAAGGATTCCGAGCACGTCATGGAAATTATCTGCGGTCTTTCCCGGGATAAAATCACATTTGTCAGCATTCATCAGCCAAGCTCACGCCTCTTTCATCTATTCCACAAGGCACTGCTGCTGGATAAGGGCGGCAAGGTCGCCTTCTTCGGCCCCCCTGGGGATATGCTCGACTACTTCAAAAATGCTCACGTAGGGGAAAGCCATCCCTTTCCCGCCAATGCAACACTAACAGGGTCAGATGACACGCCCAGGCAACCGGATTTTATCTTCGATGTTCTGGAGGCGCCCCTGCGTGACTCCAACGGGAAAATCGTTTATGAACAGGATTCCCGTGGTCATTTCACTCATGCCCGCCGCTTCCCGCCGGACTTTTGGGCCGAACGTTTTCAGGAATACCTTACATCGCAGGAACAAAAAGAACCGCTGACTG
The DNA here is from genome assembly GCA_963933075.1 of uncultured Verrucomicrobiaceae bacterium. Lineage (GTDB taxonomy): Bacteria > Verrucomicrobiota > Verrucomicrobiia > Verrucomicrobiales > DEV007 > CACIUL01. The sequence continues at coordinate 6,736 of CAWVVE010000001.1, forward strand.
ATTCATCAGGCAAGCGTGGACTCGTCGCGAAAATCTTACCTCGTCCTCCGAAAAGTGGCTTTAGGGAAAGCCTGCTTCACTTCGCCACCCATTTGAAACGAGCGTTCTTAAGTAAACTTCGCAACAGGGCAACCCTCATAACGACACTGTTGGCGGCTCCCTCACTGGCCTCTTTAATCGCAACAACATTACGCTACTCAAAAGAAGCGCAATACACCTTCGGCGCGGCATCTCACATCCCCGCCTACTTGTTTCTAACCCTCCTGGTGGCCCTATTCCTTGGGCTAACAAACAGTGTAGACGAGATCATTCGTGACCGTGGCATGCTGACAAGGGAGCGCGGTCACGGAATCCGGGTGCGGCAATATATCTCAGGAAAGTTCATTACCCTTGGCACTTTTGCCCTCTTGCAATGCGTCATCTACCTCGTAATAGGCAACGCCATACTCGAAATCCGGGACATGTTCTGGAGCTATCTTGGCTGGATGCTGATTACAGCCCTCACTGGGGTAGCCATTGGACTGTTCATCTCAAGCGTAGTGCGCGACTCAAAGACAGCGCTTAACATCATACCGCTTGTATTAATACCGCAAATCATCCTTGGCGGTGCACTCATCAAATATGAAGAAATGAACCGCAACCTGCACCTTGTCTTCAGCATTCGGGAATGGTTTGCCGGCAATCAAGAAGCCCCGCCAATACAAACAAGTGATTTAAAGGTCCCTTTACTATGTGAGCTGATGCCCTTGCGATGGGCATACGAGTCCTTGGTCATCACTCAAGACACACTCAACCCCCTTGCGCAAACGGCATCAGAAATTGCAGCCGGGCAAAAAGCACTGCTCTTGAAACCGGATCACAACAATGACGGCCTTTCAGACCTGGATCCCATGGAACTTGAGAAACTCAATGACCTCAAGGATGCGCAGGCGGCAATCTTCAGTCTCGAGGCGGACAATTATCATGAGCTGAAAAAGCACCTTGAGAAGATGAACCGGGACCTGCGCTCCGGGAATTTCAACCTGGAGGAAATCAATCACTCCCTCAAGCCGGATGCCATATCGGCGCTCGATGCCTATCAGAACCAGGGGATACGTGACCTGGTGGCCAAAGCGGAAATCGAGACAGAGGACTATCGGCTCTACGAAGAAAATCCCGGGCAAATGCGGCCAAACGTTTTCTTCGGTCAAAGTAAAAACTATTTTGGCGTGGCAATGCAGACCCTGCACAGCAATTTACTCGCCATGTTCGCCTTTATCACCATGTCCCTCTCGGCACTGGCTGTAACCCTAAGGCGACAACTTAAGCGGGTGTAAGAGATAGGACGTAACAACCTCTACGTTTCCGGGATGTAACGGGCTCATGCCCGATGGGTAAGGTCGGCAACGGCTACTCCTCAACACCCATGACCCGGCTAAAACCAGAACGAAGTCCCCCGGAAAGGGTGCTTCTCAGTGCGCCAGGTGAAAGAGCACCAAGCACATGCCGGCCATATGCTGAACGGCAGAAGAACACGGTAAGCACCTCACCTTCCCAATCACGGACACTCGCCGCAGTGGAAACACTGTTGGTTGCCGTGTCTTCAAGTTCTCCACGCGCGCGTTGCCAACCTTCCGCCAAGGCTATACCGGAAGCAACAAGGCTCGGATCTGCTCCTGATTCCACGAGTTCATTGCCGCCCAAGTCAGTGATAAACAAGCCGGTTAGATCATTCTTTTCTGCAGCCCACGCCACAAAGCTCTCCAGGCGTTCCACCAAGGTAACCCCGCTGCCAGGCAGAACCCTGACTCCTGGCTCTGCTCCTAACCCGGTTCCACTGCCCTCAGAGCGTAACAAGCCACTTCTCAATGCACGCTCTTTAATTGCCGCCAACTGCTCGGAGGCGCGCCCGAGTTCCCTATGTTCCACCGGGAATTCAACGCGCTTCTCCGTGCCGACATCCACAGGATCCCCAAACAAATCCACCAGGGGATCATCTTCCCCGACGACCGTGCCATCCTCGACCTTCTCGCTGACCAGTTCCGCGCCGAGGCGGGCCAGTTCATCAGTATCAATCCAAAAGCTGTTTGACGCCATCATCCTTATCCTCAGGTTCCGGCAAACCCAGTTTGCCTTCAAGCTCTGCCGCGAGTTGGTCGAACGCAACTGCAGGCGCAACCGGATTACGCGAAAGCAACCCGACAGGGACCCCCAGGCTGCTGGCCCGTAAAAAAATAGCATCCCTCGGAATTGACGTTGCGCACATGATTCCTGCCGGTAAAGCAGCACGCAGCTGCGCCTCGGCCTCAACACTCTCCGGTTGATCTCCATGCACCATTGTCATTACGATTCCGGCCACTCCAAGATTTTTTCCTTGCCGGCGAATCGCGGCAATAACCTTCAGCGCATTGGGCACAGAGCGAACACCCAAAGGCTCTGCCTGCTGAGGGATAAGCACAAAATCAGAACCCCCCAGCACCGCAGAGGTAACACCGGACATTCCAGCAGGAGTATCAATAATCATGACTTCGTTGCCAAGCTCTCCAAGGTCATGCAGGACATTTTGCACCACTGACACATCAATGCCCGAGGAATCCCCGAATGCCCCCGAACACCCCGCGGTAAGCAAGCTGAACTCGGGTAAACGGGTATTCAGGACAAAATCAGCTGCGCGTCCTGACCCCGCAACCGCATCGTAAAACCCGGGGCGCTCACGGATGCCCCTTGAAAGAGACAATCCGACAGAACCCTGAGGATCTGTATCCACCAGCAATACGGAACGCCCGCGCCGGGCCATGGAATAAGCCAGGTTAATGGCGACGGTAGTCTTCCCGACACCACCTTTCTGGCTTGCTATTGCGAGTGCGGTCACAGTGAAAAACGCACGCAGGATACTGACATAAGCAGGCACATAGCCACTAAAATGCGCACCGTTACTGATTATATTACTTTAATTATTGTGTGCCCCGCCATTCATTAACATAATCCCATACAACTCCCAAATGCCAATCCCCAAATGCGGCACCTTTCATTCCAGCATCTTCCCCTGATTTCCTTAATGCTCTTAGCTTTGCCGGCACTGCCACCGGCCTTGCTTGCGGAAAACAAGCTCCAAGGCCAGCTTTCCGGCTATCTCCGGCAATATTCCGAGGATCAGATCAACTGGCGACCCTGGGAAAGTGCAACATTCACCGAGGCAACCGCACGTGACAAGATCATATTCGCCTCCATCGGTTATTCCGCCTGCCACTGGTGCTGGTTAATGCGGCAGGAAAATTTCAAGGATCCCCTCATCATTGATCAACTGAACAGCGAATTTGTCTGTGCCAAGATTGATCGCCTTGAGAGGCCTGACCTAGACCTTGCCTTTAGGATCTACGCCCAAACGACCGGGTTGCCTGCCAGTTGGCCGCTTCACATCTGGTTAACGCCCTCAGGAAACCCTATGGCCGCAGGCAGCTTCAGCTCGACCAAACCCGGCGTAGAATCCACCCGTTTCAAGACCATCATCTCCAACATTTCCAAGCGTTGGCAAAGAGAACCTGATTACATAAACGATCAATCGGCCAGCAACCTCAAAGAAATCCGTGGAAGCATGAAGCGCAAGCCTGCCGCCGAGTTCCCGAGACCCACTCCGCGGGAAACCCGCTTGAAGTTCTTTTCCGAGGTGTCTGCAAGTTATGATCCCAAATATGGTGGATTTGATCGTCTCTTTAAGTTTCCCAGACCGGAAACGCTCGAGGCCATTGCACGGCTCGCTCACCGCGATGGGCAAAACGGCTACCAAGCCAGGCAATGCCGCAAGATGCTCACTGTCACTCTCGACGGAATGCTGGCAGGAGCAATCATTGACCCGATAAACGGCGGTATCTTCAGGTATGCCAACGACAATGCCTGGCAATTACCGCAATTTGAGAAAATGTCTGCCGATCAGGCAAGAATGTGCAGCGCTTTCCTTAGTGCCTATCAAATAAGCGGCAATGATCGGTACGCTCAATCCGCAAGGGACATCCTGAAGTTCGTTAGGGAAAACCTGACCGCAGCCGAAGGCACCTTCTACACGAGCTTGGCCTCCCACCGCCCGATAGATCAACCGGAATCTTCCCTGGGAAGCTATTATCTATGGCGCCAGGACGAACTGGAAAAAATCCTTGAGGGTAATGAAGTAGATGCCTTCTGCAAGGCCTTCGGTATTCGCGAAGGAGGCAATATCCGCTACCCGGGACGCTTGGGAAACATTGACCGTAAAGCCAATATCCCGTTCGCGGATCACCCGGATGCCCGTGCACCAAAACCCGGGAGCCCTCTCGAATCGGCAATCAGAAAAGTCATCGACAGCAATGCCAGGAGATCACCTCCGCCACTCAATGAAATGATTATTACCGGATGGAATGGCCTGCTCATCAGCGCTTACTCTAAAGCCGGCGCAATCCTTGGAGAACCTTCATATATCGCGATCGCCCGTTCTGCCGCAAGACAAGTCATTGAAAAGCTATACAATATAGCTGAAAACAAGCTGGCTCGCGGCATTGTCGGCAATGAGGTATTCGGAAGCGGTTTCTGCGAAGACTATATTTATTTAGCTCGCGGGCTGCTCGACCTTTATCGGGCAACGGCAGACATCAGATTCTTTACGATGGCTCGAAGAATCCAATCCATCGCCGACACACAATTTCTCGACCCATACTCCGGGCTATATCACCTGACGCCCTCATCAAAAATCGCAAAATCACCGTTTGAGCTTTGGAGCATCACCGATGGGGATCTTCCATCTATCAACGGTATCGCCGCCCTTAACCTGCTGGAAATAGCTGCCATTGAAGGATCCGGAACCGCCCGCCAAAATGCACAGAACGTGATCCGGGCCGCAACGCCTGAACTGACCCTCTCTCCATCCAGATGTGGAAGCCTCATCTTGGCTATTGATCAGGAATCACATCCCGCTATGCAGGCAATCATCTCTGGCATGCCGGAGGATCCCTTGACCCAAAAACTTGCGGCCCATATCCGTCAAGGCGCGCAAGGGAACATCACCCTGATCTTTATGGATGGCCAAACAGGCCAAAAGACCCTTCTCGCAACACACCCGAAACTCGCCACTTTCCGTGCTGTGGAAGGCAATTCCAAAGTTTTCCTGTGTAAAGAATACCAAACACAGAGCGTAGCGACCACTCCTGAAATGGCAGCACGACAAATACGCTCTTTCTTACGCAATAATTAAAAGAATCCACAGACGCTTCCCCGTAACTTCCCCATTCTACAACAACCACGTAAAGAGTGGTGGACAACTTGACAGAAATTGCAAATATACCATTCGCCCGGTTTCGAGTTCTGTAGAAGCCCATCACACAAATTCCCACCACCACATGATCGTCTGGAATCCCTTATTTGCATCCTTGCTGCTGTTTCTTCTATCCATCGGCTCGCTCGCAGCTGACACGCTAAAGTTGAAGGATGGAACCATCCTTGAAGGAAAAATCATCAAGGAAACTCCAGAATCCATCCAGTTTGAATACAGCATCAGTAAGAGCATCAAAGATATAAAAACCATCAACCGGTCCGATATACAGGTAATCGACAAAGAGGAAGCTGATGAACTCGCTCTTGATGAGATCAAGCAACTCCTTCCCACCGCCAGTCTCCTTACGGCCGATGACTATGACGAGATACTGGCAGGGAAACCGGCTGCTTTCATGGCGGACTTTAAATCCAGCAAGCTGAAATCATCAGTGCAGGATATCATTGATCAATTGCTGGCCGAAAAAACCAAAGTTGAGGCCAACAGCATCAAGGTGGACGGCAAGTGGATCCCCGCGAAAGAAGCCCAGATAGACCTCTACAACCACAACGCACTGATCCTGGCAACAAGGATGAAAGCCTCCATTGGCGATCGCAAATATTCGCTCGCATTAACCCAGTTTGAAAAACTTGAAAAGGACTTTGAGTTTTCAACCGCCTACACGGAATCCATCAACGCTGGCTTGGAGACGCTCCCAAAATACGAGGCAAGGTTAACACAGTATAAGCGCAATTATAAAAATCGAAATGACAAGCGTGAAAAAGACCTGAAATCCATGGAAAAACCTGACCGTGACTTGGCCGTAAAGGATTTTCAAAGAAAACAAAAACGCTTTGAGGAACTCAGGCAGGAAGCGAAGGAGAGCAAAGAGCGATGGACCCCGGTCAGCGAGTGGAATTTACCCAGTATTGCCGAAAACCTTGATGTGATCGCCAAAGAAACCGCACGCCTCAGTAAACTTGACCTCGGCAAGACCCGTATAGCCGCAGCAATGCTTGCGGAAGCTTTTCATGACCTCGCCGATAACAAACTGACCTCAGCGCAATCCAAGCTGGACAACGCGAAAACAAACGGAGCCAGTGGTGACGTCACTAATGATCTTGCAGGAAAAATAGATGCGGGAAAAAAGGCTGCCAGGGCAGCTGCGGCCGCGGCCGCGGTGAAGGCTGAGAATGAAGCCAAAACTACTGAGGACAATGATCCAGAACCCGGGAAAAACAGCAAGAAACCTTCTAATTCCAAAAAACCAAAGCCAGTCGCTGACGGCGACAAACCTGATGTAAATCCTGATCCAGCTCAAAGCGAGGACGAGGACGAGATCCAGGAAGAATCCGGAGGCATTAGCGTTCAATTAATGATTTCTCTCCTTGCCGGGGTCTTGATTGTTGTGACCATCATCGCAAAAATCTTCGTGAAATCGCCCGAGAAAGAAACCCCGGAATTGTAACCCAGGATCTTGAACCATGCCGGAACCGAGGAAATCATCTCAAAATCGAGAGACCGCCGAGACCAGAATCTCCGCGGAACTCATTGTCGACGGTTCTGGTGAATCCAGTATCGACACCGGCATCCCTTTTCTGGACCACATGCTGACCCTCTTCGCAAGGCATAGCCTCTGCGACCTGAAGATCAGTGCCAAGGGTGATATAGAAGTGGATTATCACCACACCGTAGAGGATGTGGGAATCGTTCTTGGCTCGTGCTTCAAAGAGGCCCTTGGCGACAAGCATGGAATATCCCGTTACGGCTGGGCATTACTCCCGATGGATGAAACACTGAGCCGTGTCGCGATAGATTTTGGCGGGCGTCCGTTTATTGCGTTCAGGGCTCCCGATAAGGTGGACAGCATTCGTGAATTCTCCTTTGGACTCGTCGAGGAGTTCCTGCGCGCCTTTGCAAACAATGCCGCAGCCAACGTGCACATAGAGGTAATTTACGGCCGGGATGCCCATCACATGGCTGAATCAATCTTCAAAGGGCTGGCGAAAGCAATTGACATGGCCGCCCGTCTGGATCCCCGGGTAACCGGTATTCCCAGCACAAAAAAAACCCTGTAGTCGCTTGATTGGCAGGGAGAGTCCCCCCTACCAGAAATCATCTGCGACCGGCATGAACATGACTGGCATCATTGACTACGGGGCTGGAAACATCAAAAGCCTCTGTAATACCCTGGATGCAATCGGGAGCGCGCGTAAACTAATCCGGCATCCTGGTGACCTTGATGGAATTAAAGCCATTATATTCCCGGGTGTCGGTGCCTTTGGCGACTGTGCAAGACATCTGGAAAACCAGGGACTTATCCAGCCCCTCAAGGAATGGATCCTGCAGGATCGTCCATTCCTCGGCATATGCATTGGCTTTCAGATGCTCTTTGAAGGCAGCGACGAAAGCCCCGGAAGTTCTGGACTGGGCATTTTATCAGGGCAGGTCGTGGGCTTCCCTGACATTCAGGGAATGAAAGTCCCCCATATGGGATGGAACCACCTTGACTTGAAGAATGCGGGAGACCGCGCTTGGGATGGCCTGGGCAGTTCGCCTTACTTTTACTTCGTTCACTCATTTTTTCCGCAACCCCTGGACAAATCCATCATTGCCTCCACCACTCCCTACGGACATCCATTTGTCTCAAGCGTGCGGCGTGGACGGCTCCTTGCCACACAATTTCACCCTGAAAAAAGCCAAAGTGCGGGATCACGGTTAATCCAGAATTTCCTTGGTGAGGCGAACTGACCGGAAAGGCCACCGCATCACCCCAAGGGCAATGGCCCTGGAAAATAATGTTACTGACTGACGCGCATCGGCATCAGCACATAAAGGAAAGAACCCTCTGTCTTGATTACCCCGGGACTCATCTCGTCAATCAGATCAAGGAAAATCTCATCAGTGTCTAGGTTCCTTAATGGCGCCATGAGGAAATCAGGGTTAAACGCAATTGAGAACTCTGCACCTTTATAGGACACATCGATTGTCTCGGCGGCCTCTCCTACATCAGGGGAATTTGCAGTTACCTCAATCTTGTTTGCCCCGAAAACACACTTGACCGAGTTTGATTTCTCGTTGGCAAGCAGCGAAATACGATTCACCGTGCTCAGGAATGTTTCGCGCTCAAGGGTAATGCGCTCCTTGGTCTCTTCTGGAATCACCTGACGATAATTCGGATAATTACCCTCAATCAATTTACTGACAAGAAGGTTGTCGTTTAGCTCAAATGCAATTTGCGATTCACTGATGGATATCTTCACATCACCTTTATCCATTAACAGGCGCTGCAACTCATTAACCGCCTTGGTCGGCACAATGACCTCGGTTTCACGACTCTCGGGAAACTCAATATCGTTCTCCACCATGGCAAGCCTGCGCCCATCTGTCGCCACAAGAGTTAAGGCTCCCCCCTTGAATGAACAAAAAATACCATTGAGCACGTAACGGGTCTCATCGGTCGAAATCGCATAGGAAGTCATCCTCAGCCCATCTTTCAGAACAGCCTGGCTGATCTTGTATTCATTGGCATCCTCAAAGGTCGCCAATGGCGGGAACTCATCCTTTGCCAAGCCAAGTATTTTGAAAAAACTTGGCCCGCTTCGAATCGAAGCCGCATTCTTTGAGTCCACTTCCACGCTCACTTCATTAGCGGGCAATTCCCTCACAATACCCGCCAATCTCCTGGCTGGAAGAGTCGTTGCTCCCGATTGCTTAACCTTGGCCTTCACCGAGCCCGTTACCCCGACATCGAGATCTGTGGTAGTCATACGCAACGAACCTCCATCAGCCTCAATCAAGACATTTGAAAGGATCGGCAAAGTTGTCCGGCTGCTCACAACGTGTTGCACCTGTTGCAATCCCTCGAGAAAATCCTCCTTTGTGATAGTAAATTTCATGCTGACTAGAAACTCTTTTGTCCTAATGTCGTACAATCATCCATGCAGACCATTAAGGAAACCAAAATAATTGTGCGATATTGCACTGGAAAATCGGGGGTGTCTAATACAAACTGGACCTCATCACCCCGAAATTGGATATCGAGAGCAAATTAACCCGATTTCCCTCTGGATTAAGGGCAATCATGAAGCAATGGGAATGGTCTGGGTCCCTCAAAGGGTAGAAAGCCGACCCCCCAAGATACTTATTTTCTGACGAACTTCCTTGGACTCCTCAAGGCGCCTCTCCACCTTGCGCACCGCATGGATGATCGTTCCGTGATCACGGCCAAAAGCCCTGCCAATTTCAACAAGGGAATGATCTGTCATGGTTCGTGATAAATACATGGCAACCTGACGGGCAAAGGCGATATCCGCCTTTCGACCACGGGCTGTCATATCGGCCATGCGCACATCAAAATGCAGCGCAACCTCCTTCTGGATCGCTTGAATCGTAATTCTCCGTCGCCCCTCCTCGCGCAGAATATCCTTTAGCAATCCCTCAATAACCTCATCGGTGAGAGCCTTCCCGCTCAATGATGAATAACTCGCCAGCCGCATCATGGCCCCTTCCAGTCGGCGAACACTCTTGCGGATGCGATCAGCAAGGAACTCAACGATGCGATCCTCAAGAGTTACATCCCACATGGCCATCTTTTTGCGCAAGATTGCCAAGCGGGTCTCAACATCCGGCAACTGTAAACCGGCCGTCAAACCCCACTCACAGCGCGAAACAATCCTCTCCTCAAGGTCCGAAATCTCATTGGCAGCCCGATCACTTGTCAACACGATCTGGCGTTGCCCGTCACAGATCATGTTGAATGTATGAAAAAACTCTTCCTGGGATTTTTCCTTGCCGGCAAGGAAATGGATATCGTCGACGAGCAACATGTCAGCCTTCCGGTACTTGTTCCTGAACTTCGAAAGGGTATTGTTCTGCAGAGACTCAATGAATTCATTGGTAAACTGCTCACAGGTCATATAAACAACCTTCGCCTTCCCATTCTCAAGCAAATACTGGTGACCAATGGCATGCAACAGGTGTGTTTTCCCCAGCCCGGGACAACCCCATATGAACAGGGGATTATAGCCATCCGATCGGCCGTGGGCCACGGCGCGAGCAGCCGCTGCGGCATACTCATTATTAGAACCAATGACGAAAGTATCGAACCTGTGGTTGCAATTGAGTCCCGCGCGCTTAATGGCCTTATCAACACCGGCAACCGGATGAGGAGTCGCCACCTTTGAGTGCGCAGGCTGCTTTTGTTGTCGTGCGGCAACCTTCACCTCAGCACCTTCGGGAACATCGGGACAGTTCTCGTTGTTGGTCTCCTTGTTGATTGAGCTAACCGGTTGCCATTCCACCTTTCGCACCTCGCCAAGAACTCCAATCACGGCGTGATTAAGAATGGCAATGTAGTTTGAATCGATCCAAAGCCCATATATGTGGTTTGGCACACGAACCAGTAAGCGGGACTCGTCTGCCTCAATGAGTTGAGTTGAGGAGAACCAGCGCCGGAATGTATCCGCACTGACCTGCTCCTTGACCTTGGAGCAGATTTCCTTCCAGATGGTATTCATACAATCGCCCATCAACTAACGGTGGGCGAAAGGGGACAGGTTGGAAGCGACTGCCTCTCTAAGAGAGCGATTGCGATTGCGGATAAAAATCTTCATTTATTTGGTTTATCTATTCTCTCGGGCCCCGGCCTTTTTGCGTGCATCGGGAACCGTAATTCTCTTAATCGAGAACCTCCCACCCCCTTGGTGCTGAAGATCTCACATCGTGTGGTGCCAGTGATCATCATCGCCATAATCCCCCCTGATACTGTCCTGAGGCTTGCAACCGGACAGCTCACGGAAAAAACGAGATTTTCACCAGCCGTCGATGATAGATGAAATCAGAGATTTTCCACAAGGATTTTCCTTCCAAAAAACAAAAAAATAACGTGGGATTTAAATTCGGGAATGTTTCCGCCGGTACCACAAAACTCCCAATCACCATAAATAAACTGACCCGGCTTCCCTCATCAACCTCGGTCAAAAGATCTCACCGGGCCGACACTTATTAAAACAGCAAAAAATGACATTTCCCCTACCTGAAATACTAACCGAAACATATCTGTCTTGCCCCCGCTGTATCAAGGCTTTGAATCGGTTAAACCTTTTTCCTGTAAGGAACAAGCAAGCCGCTCCCAAGGGTGATCAGGCATGTCAGCGGCCACATCCAGGCGAAGCAATACACTGATTTCACCCCATCGCCCGAGGCGTTCAGTTCATATGTGAAAAGAGTCGCCAGTGATTCAGCAGAGATGAACCCTGCCTTGATTAGCAAGACCCAAATATCGGTCTGCACAAACATCACAGCCACGAAAGATATCAGTGAGCCGATGAGAAGACCCCGAAACGAACCACGCCCGATCATTGCACACAGGAAAATCGCCAACAACGGGCCTACCGTGTAGGTGGTCATCCCGAATGCGAGGGGTAGGATGGGTATGTCCTCACGGGCAATTGCCAGCAACAGGGTAAATGCTGTCAGTGTAAGTCCCCAGCCAACAACCAATAACCGCGAACGGAGCATGAGTTGCCTCTCTGAAAGACCGATATTTCCCCTCTCCGGATGATAGAAAAGAGAAAGCGTCGTCTGGCTTAGTGCGGCAAGGATTGAGTCAAGGCTTGAAATCGCTGCAGCGAAAACGCCTGCCAGGATGAGACCGCTAAGGCCAACCGGCAGGCCCATGACAATCCAGATTGGGAAAATATAGTCGGAAGTCCCCGAGAAAGTCTTGTTACTGGAAACCTTTACCCCCTGAGGCACAATGACATTCGACCGCTCCCCCGTCTCCGGATGCTCTGCGAAAGTGGCCGCATCCCTGATATCCTGAACATTTTCCAGGCCTGCCCCGAACACGGTGGCTAGTTCCTGGTCACCAAACCCCACCTGATGCTTGCTCACGAAAAGTGCTGTCCCGATCAACAACATCAGCAGGGTAATTAACTGCCCAAAAGAACTGAAAAGGATAGCCTTGCCGGCGGCACGGGCATTTTTGCAGCAAAACATGCGCTGGGCGGCGAGTTGATCAACCCCGAAAACCCCCATGTTCTGGAATGGCACGGCAAAAAGCGCCACCCACAGGGTGAATTTCAAGTCCGCACCAAGCCCGAACTCAGGGTTGAGGATACGTGTACGGCCAAAGTTGTCAGCGGTCTCCATCATGGCTGACCACCCCCCCTCGATGCCGCCGATCAGCCACATCAACGCAATCACTCCGCCAATGGCAAACAATGCAAACTGCATCACATCCGTCCATATTACCGTACGCATCCCTCCCATCAGGGTCCATCCGATGGCAAATAAACCAATAACCACGATGCAGGCCCACAACGGCATACCGGTGACAACCTTTAACGGGATTGCCGCAACGAGTACCCGCACACTCTGTGCCAGAATACTACCGATCGTGAAGAAGATCGTTGCCAGGGTCTTTACGCTTAAACCAAGCCTGAATCCCATAAAATCATATGGGCTGTAAATCTCCCGCTGGTAATAAACGCGAACGAAATAGCCAGCCACAATCACCCGGGCAATAATGGAGCCTACAGCCCATTGCAGGTAGGTGAAGTCACCGTGCAGGGCAAACAAGGTGCCCGGCACGCCGATAAATGTCACCCCGCTGATTTCCGTGGCGATGATTGAGGCGCTTACTGCCTGCCATGGCATCGAACGCCCACCAAGGAAGAAATCCTTGATCGTGCCCTGCTTTCCTCGCATCGCGTGCCCAACCCAGGTCGTCAGTGCCAGATAGCCGAAAACCACCAACCAATCAACATGCGTGAAATACTCATGGATTTCCATTAGTTGAAATGTTCCCGCCTGTTTGCTAAAAGATCAATGGGGATTCCCCTAATAAAGTAAGGATGAATCCTGTATTCGGACTATTTTAAAAAACATGGACAAGTCTCTTGAACCCCTCGCCCTCCTGTTACGAAAAAGGATAACCATCATCGCCGACCATGCATTCCGTGACCGGGATCCACAGGCCCACCTGGAGGCACTTAAAGCCATCTTTGAAGCAATCCAGCGCGAGCATGGAACCCACAAGGGCAGGATTCCACCCAGGCTCGAGCATTTTCTCAGCGGTGGAAGCTATGACAAGGCCCTCGCCTTCATTGAGCAGGACACCGGGAATTAAACCTCCCTGTTTGCAGGCTTGACCCCTGGCAGATTATGCCCTCTCCTTGCGAGTATAAACCCTGAAGAAAAAACAGAAATTATGGCCCACCAACTTCCTGAACTCCCTTACTCCCACGACGCGCTCGAACCCCACATTGATGCACGCACGATGGAGATTCACCATGGTAAGCACCATAACGCTTACGTCACCAACCTGAATAACGCCATTGCCGGTAACGCCGAGCTCGAGGCCAAGTCCATCGACGAGCTCATTGCCAACCTGGACGCAGTGCCCGAGGACATCCGTGGAGCAGTGCGCAACAACGGTGGAGGACACGCCAACCATTCACTGTTCTGGACCAGCATGGGACCGGGCAAGGGAGGTGCACCCGGCGGGGCCATTGGTGATGCCATCAACTCCACTTTCGGCAGTTTTGATACCTTTAAAGAGGAATTCACCAAAGCCGGAATGACCCGTTTCGGCAGTGGTTGGGCATGGCTGAGCATCGCCAACGGCGCGCTTAAGGTCAGCTCAACACCGAACCAGGACAGTCCGGTCATGGAGGGCAATACCCCGATTTTGGGATGTGATGTATGGGAGCACGCCTATTACCTCAATTACCAGAACTTACGACCCAGCTATATCGCCGCCTGGTGGAACGTCGTCGACTGGGATGTCATCGCAGCACGCTTTGATGCTGCAACTTAAGTCAATTCCCACTGGGTTAAAGCCGATTGATCATTCCCGGGCTCACAAGGCGCAACCATGAAGGCGCTGCGTGATTGGCCGATGTTAACCGGTATGAGAAAAGAAGTGATGCGACAGGGTTTTTCATCATGTCGTCAGTATTTTTTGCTCCTCTTAACAGCGGGAATTTTACCCTGTGCCGGCAATCCTGACGCGAAGCAGGACCGGAGCGGAAAAGCTCCCGTTAATTCCCTTACCGAGAACGAAAAGGCCGCAGGCTGGAAATTGCTCTTTAACGGCAGAACCATTGAAGGTTGGAGGCGCTATGGTTCAGCAACGGAGAAAATTACCGGTTGGCGGATCGATAATGGCACCCTGCATAAGCCTGCCGGCGTACGCGCAGGTAACATCATGACCTCTGAGAGCTATGAGGACTTTGAATTTTCCTGGGAATGGAAACTTCAGGAACGGGGAAACAACGGCGTGAAATACTTCATCACCGAAGAACGGGGTGCCGCCATTGGTCACGAATACCAGATGATCGATGATGTCATCGTCAAGGATCCCTACTCCTCCAATGCCTCGTTCTACCTGCTGGTCAAGCCTGTTGAAGACAAGCCCAACAAACCCATGGGCGAATGGAACCGCTCAAGAATCCTCGTGCGTGGCAACCATTGCGAGCACTGGCTCAATGGCAAAAAGGTGCTCACCTATGAATGCGGAAGCCCGGCGATCATGAACCGTGTCACCAAGACAAAATTCAGGAAATACCCGGGTTTTGGGGGGAAAATCAGCGGCCATATCCTGCTCACCGACCACAAGGATCCCTGTTGGTATCGGAACCTCAAAATCCGCAAGCTCACTAAAAGCTAGGCTAGGCAAGGCAACCCGCTCGGCAGGAGCGACCTACTTTGCAGGATATACCGAGAGGACCCCGGATTGATTGTCCAGGATATCACGGCATTGCAACCGGACAGCGACCCTCTTTAAATCCATTCCGGCCGGAAGGGGAATTTCCACTTCCCGGGCATGTGGCTCAACCTTTGTCAGCTGTACCAGGGAATCCCCCCGCTTAGAACGTTTATCGGATAAAGTGACCGTGAAACTGAACTGTGGAAGCGTGGCAGGATCATTCTCCCAATAGATCCTCAATTTACCACCTTTTGCCACTGACCACCCGGCGGAACGAAGCTTTATGGGGACATACCCGGGCTTATCTTCAGTGCGCTTAATTTCATGCCGGGAGGGATTTTTGGTCGAGGGAACGGTATTTTGGCCACCTGCGCTCATGAAGTAAAACGCCCCCTTCTGGTCCCGGGATACGCCAGCATTCCAGTTTGTCCTGAAATTGAAGGATCGCTTGCCCTTTTCCAGGTCCCAGGAATTTACCGAGTACCTGCCACTGGCAAAAGGATGCCAGCCGCCATCGACTTTGCGTTTCCATCCCCCACGGTAATGAACCGTGCGCGGCTTCACACCGGTCTCAAGCCAATCCTCAATGAATGCATCAGTCCCTCCCTGGAAAAATGCCCCTTTTGCAGCCACGTCCATGGTCACGAGGTGGGTCCACTTCCCTGTCTTTCCGCTGCGCACCCAGTAGCCATAAAAACTATGACCTGCAAGAGGCCAGTAACGCAAGGCGAGTGTATACCAGGTGTCTGTTTCCCACCCCAGTTCAAAATTCCACGACTTCAGGCCCGTTCCTTCTCCCCCGAATTTCTCCGTGATCGTGCCCGCCCCGCGGTAAACAGCCCTGATCGGAGCTGCATGACTCTTATGATCCCAAATAGAGAAAATATAGTTATGGCCCCTCGGGTGCGCCTGCAGCCCGGCATAACCGGCAGCACGTCCCCGCCATCCAAGGGTTTCGTAATAGGTGTATTTGGCTTCCCCCTCCTTCGGCACACGAACTTCATTAATGATGATGTGTCCATCCAAGTTGTCATCAAAGACAAGGTGCGAGGAAGGTGCGGCATTCTGGCCGGCAAACCCGGTCAAAGGACACGCCAGAAAAACCAAGGCAAGAAGCCACTCCCAGGCTTTCTTGGGACATATCAGGGCAGGCATCAGGTTCATTAATCGACTAAAATAAAGGATATACAATCACCTCGGTAGCGGCCAACCCTGGATAAGGTCGGTGGGAGCACCGAACTGCGGGGGAATAGGAAATGCAACCTCGGCTTCCGGATCGCTGGAATAACGCTGCTGCCAATGTTTCTCAGGTAAGGGAAATGAAATGTTGCCAAGGCCAAGTGAAGGGAAATCCTTGCCGGAAACCGCGCGATCGGCAGAGACACGCACCACCAACAGGTTCAGGTCCCCCGGCTTAAGGATTTTATCGGGCACCTTCCATTCTCCAGCCACCCTTGGACTCAGTTTCTTGCCGTTAAGATAAACGGAAGCCTTCGCCTGCGATTGCCACGAAAGGGAATAATCTCCCTTGGCCAGCCCGGTGGGAACACGCAGCAGCGTGCGCAGATCCCGGAAAGCCCCGGCCACAACCTTACCCCCTGCACGATGCCAACCCTCCGCTTCACGCCGCACGTCCGGATCCGCCGGCAACCCGGAAGGAGCATCCCGTCCAACCGCCCAGTAAACGGCATTAAAGAGCAGGTGCTGAAAGGACGGTGTGGAAAAATCTCCAGGATTGCCCAGCACTGTACAAAATGAGCGCCCGCCATCGCTGCGTGTGAATGTCCATGCCACCGGTTCACGAACCTTGCCTTTTTCCCTCTGGCCACTAACTATTAATTTGGTTCCGGGAAAAAGTGACGCCTGTCCATGGTGCGCCAGTGACTTCCACCCGGCGGCAGGAAGATGGGCTGCAACCGGATGACTCGCTTTTTTCCGGCTGGCCATTACATTTAAGTCCACGGCATTCTTGAGCCGAGCACCGAAATCTGCGCCAAACACCTGCGGCCAGTCACCAAGCCCGGCTCCGATCACCGGTTTCGCCGCAGCCACATGCTTAAGAACGGCAGCCCTGATTTCTGCCGGGAATTTCTCGTGCGCCGCACATATCAAAAGCGCATCAGCATGCGCAATATGCCTCAACCCTTCAGGCTCTTTTCCGCCCCCGGGGCCGGAAACCGTAAAATGCACGCGAACCTCCGGGTCAAGGAACCGGCGGGCAAAGGCCTGCAAAACAGGCAGGTGCCCCGGATCGGCCAGCACCACCAGATGCGGTCGATGATCATGCGTAAAGCGGAAAGGGCTGCCACCCACGACCTGCTCACTGCTGATCGTTGGACACACGTGTGACTCAATATGCCTGATTACCAGGTCAAGGCCCGTAAAGTGGCTGACATAGGGCCAGCGCCGCGGATTATACATGACATCGGTGCAATCACGCAAAAGAACCGTCTCCATTCCTGCGCGCACCATCTGGCGCAGGCCGAACGGCCGGCCAAGCACACACATGTTGGTGTGCACCCCGCAAAGCACGATGTGCCTTATGCCCTGCTCCTTGAGGACGTTCCAGACAACATCCCCCTCTGCGGCAATATAGTCATTGTCATTGATCTCCAGTTGACTTGCCTGCCTAAGCCACGGTGTGCCCGGATTCCTGCCCTCCTTCTCAAGCTGTGCCGCCCACTGTGCATTCTCCCACTGATCCTCATCCTCACCCCCGTCAGACTGGTCGATCGGATAGGATGCACGCTCCTCGGAGGGAATGCGGTGACACCAGGCTGCCATGCCTTCAGGAGATTCACCGGCTGCAGGTGTCTGCAGCGCACGCTGTCGTGCCGGGTGCCCCGCATAGGCGGGCATACAGTCACTGGGTGAATGAATGATTATGGCACCCCGGGCACGTGCCTTTTGCAGCACCTTATTGAGACGGGGAGCGAACTCGTTCACACGTCGCACTGCCGTGACCGAGTGGTGGGAATCCCACATGTCACACACGATGATGGCAGTTTTTTCCGGCTCCCATTTCACCTGCCGCCACGTGGTCGCGTGCTGTCCTCTCTCACGAAGGGTAAAGGAAAACG
The DNA here is from genome assembly GCA_963933075.1 of uncultured Verrucomicrobiaceae bacterium. GTDB lineage: Bacteria > Verrucomicrobiota > Verrucomicrobiia > Verrucomicrobiales > DEV007 > CACIUL01. The sequence goes on from CAWVVE010000001.1 coordinate 24,788, forward strand.
GCTCCGCTTTGAGACTGGTGACCATCAATGGGGCAAGTAAAAGGAAGAAAATGAAAGTCCGGTGAAGAAGTATACCCTGTAGCAGTTTCTTGAGCATATTTGTCATTGTGGATAAATCTCTGCCAGGAAGCAAGGTGCCTTTGCACTTGGCGGTAATTTGGCGAAATCCCTTCTCCGGGTTCCGGTTATTTGAAATATAGCAATATTATTGGTCAAATGCCCATTGCGAATCCGGGAAACGGTAGGCAGGATAAATGAATTGATATGGAAGGGTATACTGTAAACGGAAGAAGTTACCGGTGGTCGGCAGAGCCGGTTACCGTGGTATGCGTAGACGGCTGTGAGAAAGCATATCTCGACAAGACACTGGCAAGAGGGCAAATGCCAAGAATAGCCGACATGCTTGAGCGAAGAGGGAGGGGAACCGCACGCGGGGATTTGCCTTTATTTACCAACGTCAAAAATGCGGCCATTGTCACCGGTGTAGCTCCTGCAGTGAACGGAATCAGCGGTAATTTCTTCCTGGATCCCGACACGGGCAGGGAATGCTCACCTGCACCCCGGATACAGACATGATTAAACGCTGGTTAACACAGACACGTCCGCCACTATTCGTGGCATACTGCATCACGGCGGCCTTCTGCACGTACTTCTGCATGTATGCCTTCCGCAAGCCGTTCGGGGCGGCAACATTTGAAGGTCTCAAGTTCCTCGACACAGAAATCAACCTCAAGACCGCATTCGTGATCAGCCAGATCATCGGCTACACGATATCAAAGTATCTGGGCTGCAAGTTCTGCTCGGAAATCGGACGGGCGCACCAGGCAAAGGCTCTGGCTGCCATGATCATTATTGCGCAGCTTGCCCTGCTGGGCTTTGCCGTGCTTCCGGAGAACCTGAAGGTAGCTGCCATATTCATCAATGGCATTCCCCTGGGAATGGTCTGGGGGCTGGTGTCGCGTTACCTCGAGGGACGCAAGACCGCCGAGTTGCTCTTTGCGGGATTAAGCTGCTCATACATCCTGGCAAGCAGTTCGGTGAAGACAGTGGGCAGCTGGACCATGCAGAGCGGCGTGACTCAATTCTGGATGCCTGCAGCCGTGGGAGCCATGTTCCTGATCCCGTTTTTCCTGTCCGTCTTCCTCCTTAATCAACTGCCCCCTCCCAGTGAAGAGGACATTAAAAGCCGCAATAAACGCACCATTATGGATGGCAGGGAGAGGGCGGGATTCGTCAGGCAATTCCTGGTGGGGATGATCCTGCTCCTGGTACTGTATTTCTTCCTGACGGCATACCGGGATTTCAGGGACACCTACATGCCGGAGGTCTTCGATGCCATGGGCTATACCAGTGAACCCACGCTCTTCTCAAAGGCTGATTACCCAATTGCCTTCGGCATCATGGTGGTCATGGCCCTGCTCAACCTGGCGAAAAACCACCGCCGGGGCCTGCTCGCCGTGTTTGCCGTGATGATTTCCGGGATGCTCCTCATGGGGGTAGCAACTGTACTCAAGGACATGGGCACGATAAACGGTATGTGGTGGATGATTCTCATCGGCTTCGGCGCCTATCTGGCCTATGTCCCCTTCGGGGCGGTCCTCTTCGAGAGGGTCATGGCTTCAACCAGGGCGGCGGGAACTGCCGTGTTTGCCATCTACCTGTGTGACGCGGTGGGTTACACCGGTTCCGTCGGCATCCAGCTCTATAAGGACCTGGGACATCCCGACCTTAACTACTACCAGTTCCTGCGCATGTTCACCTACGCCATGGCAATCACCGGTACCGTACTCTTTCTTCTCAGCTCGGTTTACTTCTACCGCAAGGCAGGGGCAGCTATCCCCCCACTGGAAAGGTAAAGCCCGCCTACTTCTTCCTGCCCTCTGCAGGCAAGGGCAGGAACTGGATCGCGTCGACGATGACGTATTTGCCCTCGGTGCCGGCAGTACCAATGATCACGGAACCTGATTTTCCTTTCTTGAATCGAAAGGTTCCCAATGAGCGGAACAGCTTGCCAATCGGGGCTGTCTTCCCCTCATTGACCTTCACCAAAGTTTCTCCATCCGCATGACGTATGGTCACGGGCACCCCATTCGCCCGCCTGACATTGGAGTTGTGGGACATGCGCACCTCGTAACGCCCCGCCTTGGGAAAATCGGCTACAAAGGTGGCGAATTTCTTGCCCTTGG
>CAWVVE010000002.1:0-26854 GCA_963933075.1 uncultured Verrucomicrobiaceae bacterium
ATAGGCTGTTGCCGGCTCACGATCAGCCGGTGTCCAGTAGACGATATGCAACTTTCGATTCCCCGGCCGTGGTTTATTGGCATGCCACGCATCAAGGATTGTACGCGCCGCCTTTGCCTTTGTCTTGATGTCAGCCTGAAGGTCGGCATGGGCCGCACAGGTGAAGCAGAGCATTGCGATAAGGCATGATGTTGTGGTCATTATTTTTTACAGATGAAAGCTTCCCCGAAGGGGATTTGGCAAATGATTTTAAGCTACTTCTTCCAGTAGGGAGGCAGGTCTTTTTTTGTTGCCAACAAAATCTTGAGTATGCGCGTGCATTCCCTGTCGCCGAGGTGACCAATGATCTTGGCCTCACCTCTGCCGTGGAGGGAATGCCATAATTGCTCGTAGAAGGCTTTTTTCATTACCGGATGCAGGTGATCAAACGAGGATGAATGGATCATGTAGCTGAGGCGGTTTTTGAAGAGGCGGGAAAGCAATTGGAGATCGCGTAATGAGTGTCCTCCGGCATCGCGCAGGGCTCCTTCAGCAAAGGATTTCTGAAAAGCCTTACCGCCTTCCACGCCCCAAATTTCGAGATTTGCCTCATCGGTAAAAAGGAGGACACGCAGCAGGTCATTGGCGCCCCGATCGATGTAACTGAGCGTGGCTGCACCGATTTGTCCCTCAGGCCGGCCAATATGTTTTCCGATATTAGTGTCAATATACAGCCAACGCCTTGTGTTAAGGTGGGCCTTGACGATTGCATTGTGTGCCATCACCTGATGCTCGAGCACCATCAACCCGACAATGTCACTTGTTGGCGCAAGGTATTTTGAGGTATCAAAGGCTTTGCCGAGGGTCTTGAGATTCGCGCCGAAATCCATGACCGGGATGGCTTCTCCAGGAGCACCTTCCTTATAGAATATATTTCCCTGATGCCGCTGGCCGGCACTTTCACCGGTAACGAACCATCCGCCCCAGCGCTCATTGATGGGACTTGAGTGATCAGTGAGCCTTGTGCCGGCACCAAAGATCGGCGCACCGATTGAATTGGGATAAACCGAACGAACGATCATGCCGGGATAGCCATCAGTGCGTGAACTTCCGTGGCAATTGAGGCATTGGTTGTCGCGTACGATATGCGGCTTGGTTTGCCGCCCGAAGGGCGTGGTCATGCGGTAAAATATGGGACCGAGGTCCGGATCCATGGATGCTATCTCAATAGAGCCGCCCTGAACCCATCCAACATAGAAATTTTCCGAGAAATAAATTGCCCGTGGACGTTCAGGCCGGATTAGGTCATTCTGGAAACTGGTACGCGAAAAGACCAGCACCTGCGATTCCAGCGGAACATTAATCTTATCCAGCAGGCTGCGCAGGAAGGCTTTTTCGCTGGTGTTGTCGAGCCCGAGATTTCCCTGCTCGTAGGGAATGATCATTTCTGCAATTGGATCATTTGGTTTTGTATCGGAGTAGTTGATGGGAGCTTCCTCGTAGAAGAGAAATTCTGCATTTGCCCAGGGGGTAAGCAACATGAACCATGCGAGCCAGATGATAAGTCGATAAATCTGCGTGGTGCCGGCGATTCTCATGACAGTCGATTTCGGGTTGAACCCAGGCGTAATTCAATGGTTGCCCGAGTGCGGGTTATTGCATCCAGCGAATAACGGTCAAGGCATTCAAGGAATGAATCGCGAGCTTCGGCGAAGATACGCTTGAGGTTACAGGCCAGGCTAATACAGCAGTTGCCTCCGTTAGGATTAAGGCACTCGGCCAGGGCGGAATTTTCGGTTTTACGAACGAGCTCGCCAATGTCCATTTGTGAGGTGGGACGCGAAAGAACCAAGCCTTCACCCCTTCCCCGGACAGCGTCCAGATAGCCGAGCCCTGCAAGGCGGTGAGCGACTTGCAGAACGTGTTTACAGGTTACCGCCCGGATCAGCGTCCGAAATGAGTAATCGGTGAATGGACTAAGCGGCATAATATGTATTTTAATTACCTGTTATAATCCAATTTCGCAAAATCAATACGGAACTCCCAGTGAAAATCAGCGACAGGAGTTCATTTTACAGGCTGGAGAATGTAAATGGGTCGCTTTCAGAACTAGACGCTGGCGTAACTTTAAAGTATCAAGGGAGGCCAAATGCGTTACCAGAAAATTGATCCAGAACTCTTTGTTGGAAACCGGGAACGGCTTCGTGCCTTGTTGCCTCCGAAATCACTGGCTGTATTCAATTCCAATGACATCCTGCCGACCAATGCCGATGGCACGATGCTGCTTCGCCAGAATTCTGACATTTTTTACCACACCGGCATACACCAGGAGGAGACGATACTGGTTATTTTTCCTGATGCTCCCGATGAGAAGCAGCGCGAAATGCTTTTTACCAAGGAGACTTCAGAGTTGATTGCCATTTGGGAGGGGGCAAAGCACACCAAGCAGTCAGCCAAGGAGACCTCCGGCATAGAAAACGTCCATTGGCTTGAGTCATTCCCGGGAATTTTCCGCATGTTGATGACCCAGGCTGATCATGTATTCCTCAATTCCAATGAGCATGCCCGGGCTACCGACCGGGTTGAGACGCGTGACCTTCGTTTTATACGCGAAACACAGAGAAATTATCCCCTGCATGATTTTAAAAGGCTCGCCCCGCTGATGACAGAGCTCCGTGCTATCAAGAGCAAGACTGAAATCGATCTTATCAGTAAGGCTTGCGCGATTACCGAGGCGGGGTTTCGCCGGGTCCTGGGGTTCATCAAGCCGGGAGTCATGGAATTTGAGGTTGAAGCTGAAATGATTCATGAATATCTGCGGCATGGTTCTGATGGCTTTGCCTATGATCCCATCATTGGATCAGGTGCCAATGCCTGCGTATTGCATTACCTGGAAAACGACGCCACCTGTGGGGATGGTGAGATGTTATTGATGGATGTAGCGGCCCGCTACGCGAACTATAATTCTGACCTTACCCGCACAATACCGGTGAACGGCCGCTTCAGTGATAGGCAGCGAGCGGTATACAACGCAGTGTTGCGCACCATGCGCGCTTGTAGCGAAATGTTGCGGCCTGGCGTGATCTTAAAGGATTATCAGGAAGAAGTCGGCAAGTTGATCCAGTCAGAACTCATTGGTCTTGAGCTTATTACCAAGAAGGACATTGAGGGACAGGATCCGGATAAACCTGCTTACAAGAAGTATTTCATGCATGGCACCAGTCATCATCTTGGACTCGATGTGCATGATTTGGGGGACACGTGGCGAGCAGTCGAGGAAGGCATGGTGTTTACGATCGAACCAGGAATCTATATTCCGGAGGAAAACCTGGGGTGCCGGCTAGAGAACAATTATGTGATTGGCAAGGATGGTAATGTTGACCTCATGGCGACCATTCCCGTTGAGTCGGAGGATATTGAGGATTTGATGAATGCCGGCTAGGGAGGATGTCGGTTCCGGGTCAATCCGCCTGGCGCAACTGGACATTGATGGCAGGAGTCCCGGGCAGATAAAAGCCGTCGCCCGGGAAATGGACGACGGCTTGTATCGGGTTGAGGTTATCGGGTTGAGGTAAACAATTGGGTGCTCGCCCGGTGCTGTGTTTGGGCGTGGCATTACCCCCAGGCTAATTGCTACTGGGCTTGGAGGATTTCATTCTTGTAGCGGAAGTTGACGGAGATTTGCCTGAAGTTGAAACCTTGGCAGGCTGCCGGGCAGCCCGGCGTATTGTCAGTGACTTGGCATGGGCAAGAAGGTCGGAATAAACAGCTTCGCCAACGCCCCTGATATTGGCGAGCTGATCAACTGATTTAAAGGGCCTGGCCTTGGCGAGTGCTGCGGCGCGACTTTTGCCGATACCGCGAATGGCTTCAAGGTCACTGGAATCACCCTCGTTAAGCAGGGCAAGCATTTTTGTTTTCTGGGTAGGCGTCAGTTTGTTTGCCGCCTGTTTTGCTGCAATTTGGCGCGCATTTTCTGAAGGCGCCTCCTTTGTGGACTTGACCTTTGCAGAGGCACGACTGGTTGTTTTCTTTGCAGCAGCGTTGCTGTTTATGGTAAATCCGCCAAGGACAATGGCCGTAATGGCGACGCCGGCAATATAATGGATGCTCGTTAATGTGTTCATATGAACAGTATATGTCCCGAATTCATTTCAGCAAGGGTAAAGTTGAAAATTCCCGCTATTTGTCGCCACCCGGTCTATATTTGGCTATCGCAACGGGCATTCTTGGCGTAGGGGGGGCGCCAGATGCCATCTTTTCAATCGCTCGGCCTGATTGCTAAACTTGTGGAGGCGGTAGGCGCAAAGGGCTATACCGAGCCGACTCCAATTCAGGCCCAAGCCATCCCCGCTATCCTTGAGGGCAAGGACGTGATGGGTGGAGCACAAACCGGTACCGGAAAAACAGCGGCTTTCGCTCTTCCTATCCTGCAGCATATTTTTCAGAATCGCAGCAAAGACAGGGAACCCCGGGCACTGATATTGGCTCCAACCCGCGAGCTTGCTGCACAGGTTGAGGAGAGCATTTTCCACTACGGCAAGGGGTTGGGAATCTACTCATGCGCCATTTATGGCGGAGTTAAAATGTCGCCGCAGGTTTCCAAGCTTCGTCGTGGCGTTGGGGTCGTGGTTGCCACTCCCGGGCGATTGCTTGATCATGCCTCGAGTGGAACGATTGACCTCTCACGCATCGAGGTGCTGGTCCTCGATGAGGCTGACCGCATGCTGGACATGGGTTTTATGCCTGATATTCGAAGAATCATTGATCTGTTACCTTCCCAGCGGCAGAACCTGATGTTTTCTGCCACTTATTCCCAGGAGATCCGCGTCCTTGCCCGCGAACTTTTGAATCAGCCCATGAGCATTGAGGTGGCTGACCGCAATGCCGCAGCTGAGCGGGTGAACCAGGTGGTGCATCCGGTTGAGAGGTCGCGCAAGCGGGAGCTGCTTTCCAGCCTGATCAGTGAGGGCGACTGGGAACAGGTGCTGGTTTTCAGCCGCACCCGTCACGGAGCGGAGAAGCTGGCTCAGTATCTGAATAAAAACGGAACGGATGCGGCTGCCATCCACGGCGACAAGTCCCAAGGACAGCGCACTCGCGCCCTTGAGGGCTTTAAACGCGGGGCGGTGCGCGTCCTGGTGGCAACTGATGTTGCCTCGCGGGGACTGGATATCCGGCAACTCCCACATGTTGTGAATTACGAGATGCCGGATGTGCCCGAGGATTATATTCACCGTATAGGTCGTACCGGCCGAGCGGGTGAGGGAGGGGATGCGCATTCTCTGGTTTGCAGGGCTGAACGAGAGAAACTTGCCGCTGTAGAGTCTTTGTTACGCAGGAAGATCACGCGGAAGGAAATTGAAGGATTTGAGGGTGAAAACATTGAGTTTTCCGGAAGAAAAAGTAATACCGACAATCGAAAATTCGGGTCGGCAAGGGGTGGCAGCCGGGGTGGCAGCCGGGGCGGTAGCCGGAGTGATAGCCGGGGCGGTAGCCGGGGCGGTAGCCGGAGTGATAGCCGGAGTGATAGCCGGGGCGGTAGCCGGAGTGATAGCCGGAGTGATAGCCGGAGTGATAGCCGGAGTGATAGCCGGGGCGGTAGCTATGCTGCCGGCAGCAAGAATTCGCGACGCCCGGCCAAGACTAAGAGCGCGGCCAGGGAACCGGACGGAGGCATCGAGCATGATAAGAAATCCTCAGAGACAAGGAGTGAACCTAATGTTTCCTCATCCACTCCAGAGGATAGCGCGAAGCCCCGCCGCGCAAAGCCCCGTAAAGATAAGGCGAAATGGAGCACTGCCCGCAAGCGGGAGGCAAGGATCAAACGTGACGGCAGTAAGAAATCAGCCGGCAGCAGGGTTACGGGGCGCAGATCAGCAGGGCGGTCATAGCAAGGGGCCGAAAATTTTTCTCAAAGCGCAGTCGGCATTTGGCCTGCGATCGTAACGCCGGAGGTCCGGACCAAATGAGGGCGTGCGCCCGGCAAAGCGGCTGAAGGTGACGACAAGTGAGGACGGATGCCTCAAATTTGAGAAATAACACAGAAACAAAGCGCAAATTTAATAATAAAGGTTGCAGTTCATAATTACCACATTCTAATTACATGCCTGCTCATGGTGATTGCTTGTGGCGTATTTAAAAGTTGTTGGTGTAACCGAAGGGGTTCCTCGAAAATTTTCCGTGGGTTGCCTGCCTGGGTAATTGTTGCCTGCCTGCTAATTTCTGGGCACCAACGTGCCTTTGGCGGGGGACGGGTGGATGATCAGCGACTGGTAGCCGATGTGGAAACGCTCAACGAAATCGCCAAGCGTTACAAAAGGGCCGGCGGATGGTTCAGCGAACGGGATAATACGCAGCGGGTGATGGCGCGACTGGCTATGGCGCAGGGTGATTTTGGCATCACGATGCTTGGCAAGAATTCCGGCCACCGGATGGTGCCTGTCATTGCCGCCAAGCCTCCCCAGGGCGCAAAATGGGCTTACTGGAACGTGACCAGTGAGCGTTTTCAGGTCTGGCGGGGAGTTGCCCCCTGCAAGGTTCAGATCGTGACCCGGTTTGCCCGACGACAGGATGCGGCTCCCCTCGGGACAGCCGATTTGGCCGCGCGAGGCATAACGCCCGGCACGGAGCAAGTCTCAAGGCAGGCTATCCGTCGCCAGGCCCAATCCATTCACAGGGAGGTGAAGGAATCCGGTGGAAGTAAGGGCGGCAACGCAGAGGCGTCCGGGCCTTCCCTGCTTCCTCCGAGGTTTGATCCCCCGGCGGGAAGATTCAGTGCATCTGTATTTGAAAACTTAAGCATTCGCTTGAGGGATCCCAACCCTGCAGGGGAGCGGAAGATTCACTACAGCATTAACGGCTCTCCCTGGAAAGAATATGGCGGCACCGCGATTCGCGTAGTGCCCGGATCTGAGATTCTCGCTTATTGTGGTAGTGTCAACAGGGATCGATGGGCTGATAGTGGTCCTGTTGCTGCACGGTATGTCCTTGAACCGCTGAAGATAAATCTAGAGTTGAGGGCCCCGGTCAGGCAACTGCCGGCAGAGGCACTGCTTGTGGGCAAAGGCCGCAGCATGTTGTTTCCCGTCCTTACCATCACCAATATAGCAACCTTGCCCTCCAGCGTGCGCAGTAAAGATTTTATTGAGGTGGTGTGGACCATTGACGGCTCTGATCCGCTGCGCAGTGAAACGGCTTTCCCGGTGATATTCACCGGCGGCTATGGGCAAGGAGCAAGGCTGCCGCTAACAGTGCTATCCGGTCAAAGTTCCGAGAGACTTCGCATTCGAGCCGCCGCCCGGTCCACAGACAGGCACCTTTTGCTTGATTCAAGGGAAGCCGTCATTGACCTTGAGATTGTCCGATAGAATTGTTGCATCAAATCCCGGTGCCCCTGTGAGCATCGATTGAACAAATCCACCAGCCGGGTAAGGATAAGAATTATGAAATGGTGTCTGCTCCTTCTCTTAAGCCATGTTGTCCCGGCAATTGCCGAGCGGGATTCATATGTGATTGTGAGCTCGCAATCCACTGCTGGTGACCCGGGGTGGGCAAAGGTGATCGACAGGCTTGCGGTCAGGCACAACACCCCGGCACGGATGATTTTCCCGGATGGCCGGCCAAGCGCCATACTTGAGCAATTACGTGCGGTTCACCCGCGATATACCTGTTTTGTGGCGCGGCATGATGAAGTGACCCGGGAATTTGTCTCCCAGATTCACCAAATGACCCGCAAGCTGGATGACGATCCATATGCTGACACCAGATGGGGGATTCTTACCGGCTATGATGCATCCAATGCGGAGGATATAGCATCGACGCAGCAACCGCTGGTTATTGAGCGGGTGGCTTCAGGGACAGAGGTGGCCTTGGAACAGTGTCGCGAAGGGGTCTGGTATTGTGAGTTGAAGAAGGGACGGATGGTAAGAAAAAAACCCGGGGCAATTCCGGTGGAGCAAACCGGGCCTGCTGACACGACAGGTGCGCTTGCGGCAACCCTGACGCAATATAATGCGCAATTATTCGTGACTTCCGGGCATGCCACAGAGCGGGGCTGGCAGATTGGCTTTAAGTATCGCAACGGTTTTTTCAAGTGTGCTGACGGCAAGCTTTTCGGCGTTGACACCAAGGGCCGGCGAATTGATATCCATTCACCCAACCCGAAGGTCTATATGCCAATCGGCAATTGCCTGATGGGCCACATTGACGGGCAGGATGCCATGGCTCTGGCCTGGCTGAAAAGTGCCGGAGTGCGCCAGATGCTGGGCTATACCGTGCCCACCTGGTATGGATATGCAGGCTGGGGTTGCCTTGACTACTTTGTTGAGCAACCCGGAAGGTACAGTTTTTCTGAAGCTTATTTTGCCAACCAGCATGCATTGATTCATCGGCTTGAAACCTGCTTCCCGGAAATCGCCGGCGTGGTGCTTGATAATCCCAACGATGCCGGGAAAATGCGACCGAAGATAAAAGGCACCCCGGCGGCGGCGGCGGCGGGCTTGGGAGTCCAGGATGCCGTCGGGTTGCTTTTTGACCGCGATGCGGTTGTTTTTTACGGTGATCCCGCGTGGGATGCGAGGCTTGCCGCAGGTGATTGCGCATATGCGCAGCAACTTCACGGGAAAGGCGGAAAATATACCTTACTAATCACGCCGCGGTGGGGAGAAAGGGCCTTTGAGCCGGTCAATACCAACGGCAGCCAGCGTGGAGGACGGCCGATAGTGGCTTATTTTCCGCGAAGGCTCAAGGACATCAGGATTGTTGAGGGCGAGGGATTAAACCCGGTTGTTACGGACGATTTCATCCTTGTTCCCAACCCCGGTAAAGACAATCAGGCGCGCGAATACAAGGTGGTCTTTACCGCCCGCCCTGCCACTTAATCGAAGCTGGCCGCGGTTTTGCGGTAGGCACAGAGATCGTTTTCACCGTAGTAGGCCAGAAGGATTGCACCATCGGCCGCCACGGCGTGGAAGAATTCCTGGAAGAATTCCTGCTCTCCGGGCCAAGGGTAAATAAAGAAGAGGTCAACTTCATCAAGCCCGTGATCCATGCCCTCATAACGGGCCACTTCATCACCATTGCCATATCCAAATACCTGTTGCTCCGACCGGACCAGTTCAGCACCGCCAATTCCGTTGCCGCACTCGAAGCCCTCAGGCATGTAGTCGCTGTTAATGATCTGGATGTTGATGCCAAAATCATTGGCCAGTTCCTCTGATGCGGTGGCCAGTTCCGCTTCGATCTCGATGCCGTAGGCTTCGTAACCAAGCAGCGCGGCAAAGCATGAACCAATACCGTAGCCGCTGCCCCATTCGCAATAGACCCTGCCGAGGGGAAAGTCCTCGCTGGTGATGAAATCAAGTGCGTTATAGATTGCGATTGCATCGCTGGGAATAAAACGGGGAATACGCTTGTTGCGTCCACTTTCAAAAAGGCGATCAATTCGCCGGGTGGCCTCTGCCAGGTAGGCGGAGGCCTTTGCCGGCAGGGGCTTGCTCTCAAAGCTGATCGCTAACTCTTCAATGGCCACACTGGTGAAAAGTTAACATACCCGCTTGCCGCGGGCGATCTGCATTTGAATTTTTCCATGGGGGATATACATGATCATCGGTGGTCAAGTGCGCCTAATGCGCTAATTTAGCCCTATGAGATTGAAGTTTTCCCTGGCTTTTTTCCTTTGTATTGTCCCGCTGAAGGCTGCCGATTGGCCGAATTGGCGGGGTCCGGATTTCAACGGGATTTCTGCGGAAACCGATTGGGACCCTGACAGGATAGAAAATATTCTCTGGAAAGTGGAGGTCGGGACAGGTTTCGCAGGAGTTGCCGTTGCCGGCGGCCGGGTATACACCCTTGGCCATGATGGCAGGAAATCAGGCGGACAGGAGACCGTCTATTGCCTGGACGTCAAGAGCGGCAAGAAAATATGGTCGGACAGCTACCCGGCGCGGTTGTTGCCGCATCTGCATGAGGGCGGACCGGCGGCAACGCCCACAATACACGGGCAGAGTGCCTATACCCTCGGCAAGGACGGCAAATTGAATTGTTACACGGCAGCGACAGGTAAAAAGATTTGGCGACGGGATGTGCTTGCTGATTCTGCAATGACAAGGCCTGCCGAATGGGGGTTTGCCGGCTCACCACTCATTGCGGGGGATGCGGTCATTATTGAGGCTGCGCACACAATTGCCTATCATCGCGAGAGCGGGGAAATTATTTGGAAGAGCGAGCGCTTCAAGCCGGCCTACGCAACCCCGGTTATTTTTACGCATAAGGGCCGGAAGTTGCTTGTGACATTGAAAACAGAGGGCTTGATCGTGCTTGATGTGGCGACCGGAAAGACAATCGCCATGCAGGAATGGAAGACGCGCTTCAGTACCAATGCGACCACCCCGATTGTCATTGGGGACAAGATATTTATTTCAACCGGATATAGTCGGGGCTGTGGACTTTTTAAGTTTAACGGTGATTCTTTCAAGGAGATATACAGCACCAAGGCAATTAGTAACCACATGGCCAATTGCGTGTTGATTGACGGGCATCTCTACGGGATCAGCGGCAACACCCACGGCATTGGCAAGAAGGAACTCGTATGCATGAAGTTCGACACCGGGGAGGTCAAGTGGAAGCTGCGGGGATTTGGATGCGGTACGGTCAGCGCCGCGGGCAACCGGCTGATGGTCTTGACGGAGCGCGGTGAACTGGTCATATCGAAGGCTTCTCCCGGGGGGTTTGATGCCCTGTCACGCGCACAGGTTAACAGTGGGCGTTGCTGGACCGTGCCGGTTCTGGCCAACGGCGCAATTTATACCCGTAATGCAGGGGGCAGGCTGGTTGCCCTCGGGGTTGGCGGGAAAGGGTAAATGGGCAATGGTCATCCAAGGGTGCGGGCAGGGTTTTTGATTTCGTAACATTGCCAGGACATGGCAGTATATGCTCCCGTATTATGGCCGGCTGTGCTGCGCCAAACATTGATTAAAACGATAATGAAATTTAAATTATTAATTTTACTGTTATCTCATTGGCAGCGTAAGCTCTCGTCATGAAAGCTCCCCGTGCCGGATCAGTATTTGTGACCGCGTTGCTGACCCTGTTTTTCTGCGGCATTAAGCTCTCAGATGCCCAGCCGGAAAGCCGGAGTGATGACGGGGTGATTACTTTTGTCTATATCCATGGCTTCGGGGGAGAGAAGGAAGCACCGCAGTTTTGTGACAATATGCGTGGATTTCTCGCAGGCACCAATAATCGATCACGGGTTGTGAATTACCGGTGGGACTCGGGCAAGGTAGATCCGCTGCGTGCCGGGGCATCGTGGCAAAACTCACAGAAGCGTGCCGATCAGGAAGCCGGGCGGTTCAGGAGGGAAATTATTAATAGACTGGAGGAGGGGCAATCCCCTTATGTCCTCATCGGGTTCAGTGTGGGTTCACGCGTTATTATGGCAGCGCTGGAGGATATTGACTCGCCACTCAGGAACCTTTGCGGGGTTTATTTTCTTGGATCGGCGATGACCCGGGATAGCACTCTGACTGACAGGGCAGTGTTACCCTCAGGCATGAAGATCATCAATTATCATTCCCCTCTGCGTGACACGGTGCACAGCGCGGCCTTCAATTTCATGAGCGAAATTCCGGCCGGGGGCCAGGTGGGATTTGATGACCATGCCGTTTTTGAAAACCGCCGCGTATCCTGTTCCCATGCCCACAAGGGCATAGGGGTACACATTGATTACTCGGGACTTGCCGGGGCAATTGCCTCTCTGGAGCTATACAGGATGGGATTTAGGATTCCCGGCAAGACGAAGCTCAACATCGCCATGCCGGTGGGTGAAGGAAGCGTGTGGTGGAACAAGGTATTGCCCGTCGAAGTGTTGCGGGACAATGGCCCGGCAAGGTTTGAAATTGAGCAACATAATATGCGCTACGGGTATTTCCGGGCCCTGCGTATAAGCGATGAGGGCAAACGCACCCGCGTTGCCCGCGGCGAAAATCTGCATGCGATCCTTGAGCAGCTTGGGGTTTGATTTGAACCGGTGATCGTACGGCACCTTGCTCGGCAGGGTCACATACCGGCGGTAATGCTTTTCCAGAACGGCATTTGCCCTTTTCCCGGGACTTGACCATGATGGAGGTCAACATGTCGATTAAAATCACCACCAAGACAACCGGCGCTCCTTTCAGCAAGACCGATTTTCTCATCATTTTTGCCAGAAAAGGCAGGAAGATACAATTACCAGCTGGCGTCGTTATACCGGCAAACGCCATGGACTCATTTGCCGCCGAAGCACGTGAAATGAGGATCACCGATTCCCTTGGGGCTGTAGCCAGGCGTGTCCTGCTTGCCGGGCTCGGCGGGAACGATGATATTAGCGAGGAATCCCTGCGGCGTGCTGCTGCCCTTGCGGTCAAGCAGGCAGAGCTGGCAGGGAGCCGCTCGGCCTCGGTTTGGGTTGACCTGCCATTCGGGCGCCGGGCCGCTGGATTCGGGCAGGCACTTGCAGAGGGCCTGGTAATGGGCACATACAGGCTGACAAACTTTAAAAGCACTGCACAACCCGTAACCCTGAAGCGCATTTCCCTCTATGCAGAGAGGGTTTTCAATGCCGGCGCCCGGCGCGGGCAGGCCATTGGTGCTGCAAATCTTCTGGCCCGGCGCCTTCAGGACACGCCGGCTAACCTGATGCGACCCCGCGATCTGGTGCGTGAGGCACGCAGGTTGGCAGGAGCCTCTGCGAGAATTTCCTGCAGGGTGCATGACGAGAAAGCCATGGCAGGCATGTCAATGGGTTCCCTGTTGTCGGTTTCCCGGGGTTCCTCGGAGCCGGCCCACCTGATTCACCTCGTCTATAAACCGTCCGGGAAGTCCGGAAAGAAAATCTGCCTGGTGGGCAAGGGCCTGACTTTTGATTCCGGCGGCATAAGCCTCAAGTCTTCCGCGAAGATGCACGAGATGAAATATGACATGTCCGGGGGCGCTGCCGTGCTTGGTGTTTTCCATGCATTGGCGACACTTCATCCGGATGTCGAGGTGCATGGTTTGGTGCCAGCCTCGGAAAATCTTCCCGATGGCAAGGCCAATAAGCCCGGGGATCTGGTCAAGGCTTGTAACGGCTTGACGATCGAGGTGCTCAACACGGATGCGGAGGGCAGGTTGATCCTTGCCGATGCACTTGCTTATGCGGCGAAGAAAATCAAGCCGGACGCGATGATTGATCTGGCAACACTTACCGGAGCGGTGGTTGTTGCCCTCGGCCATGAGTTGAGCGGGGTAATGGGTAACAGCAGGGCATTGCTGGATGAACTGGTTGCCAGCGGTGAGGCAACCGGCGAGCAGGTTTGGCCGCTGCCGATCCTGCAATTCCACAAGCAGGAAATGAAAGGAGCCGTGGGAGACCTGCGAAATATAAGCGGACCTGAAACAGGCGCGGGTTCTTGCACTGGAGGTGCGTTTCTTTCCTATTTTGTCGATGATATTCCCTGGGCGCATATCGACATTGCGGGGAGCGCCTGGGGTGCCGGAGACCGTGATTATCAGGGTGGCAATACCGGAACGGGCGTGGGCGTTCGCCTGCTGGTCAATTACCTTGAGAACTGCTAGGCGCTATTGAGCAGGTCCCCCAGGGCGGCGGTCAGGCGGGTGATGTCGCCCTCGGTGTTATATGCCTGCAGCGACACCCGGAATAAATTGCCCTGTGGGGCAGTGAACACTGGCAATTCCACCTGATATTCATCAAAGAGCCGTGAGTGCAGGCCGGAGTGGTCTCCTTCAGGAAGTAGGAAAGAGGCCATTTGCGGAGCCCGGAGTTCGTCACTCCCGTAGATGTCATGCTGGCCGGTAATCTCAAGCAGGGAGGAGGATGCCCTGTCGAGCAAACGGCTGCAGTCGGGAATGACCGCATTAAACCAGTCATGCCCCTCAAGGAAGACAATGGCATCGGTGACAGCAAGGGCTGCCGAGATATCGGCAGTGCCCTGCCATTCATTCTCGAGAAGCAGCGCCGTTGAACCTTTCGAGATATTTCCCCAGCTGACGATTGGCGGCCGTATATGATCGACCCACCTGCTGGCCACATGGACAAAGGCGGCTCCCTTCGGCGAGAGCAGCCACTTGTGGCAATTTCCCACATAAAAGTCAGCATTCAACTGACCGATCTCCAGGGGTAATTGACCGGGGGCATGGGCACCATCGATGACGGATATTATTCCGGCATTGGCGGCTAGACCCACCAGCTCTTCAGCGGGGAAGCGCATTGAGGAGGCCGAGGTGATGTGCGAGAAGGCCAAAACACGAACAGAAGAATCCATATTTTCGGTGACGGCGTCGATCAGGTCCTGCGCGCAGAGGACCGGCAGGGGTATCTGGACACGCTTGAGCTTGGCGCCGGTCTCCGTACAGATTGCCTGCCACATCCGGTCGACAGCGCCATATTCGTGATCTGTTGTCAACACGGTGTCGCCGGCACCAATGGGCAATGATCTTGCAACCAGGTTCATGCCGTAGGTTGCATTGCGGACAAACGCGAGCTGGTCTGCATTACATTTCAGAAAGCCGGCAAGGCCGACTCT
The DNA here is from genome assembly GCA_963933075.1 of uncultured Verrucomicrobiaceae bacterium. Classification (GTDB taxonomy): domain Bacteria; phylum Verrucomicrobiota; class Verrucomicrobiia; order Verrucomicrobiales; family DEV007; genus CACIUL01. The sequence goes on from CAWVVE010000002.1 coordinate 14,544, forward strand.
CGCCAGGTGAATTTTTTCCGGGAAATGGCGTTGCAGAAAGTTAACCGGCTCGCGCTCGAGTTCACGCTGGTAGCGCTGGTAGGCTGCGAATACCGGCCTGGGGCAGGCTCCGAATGAACCGTGATTCAGGTAAGCGATTTCTGGAGCCAGGAGGAATTCCGATTTCAATGGGCAAAAGGGTATTGAATAGGCTTTTCCTCTTCAGGGTATTATGAGGGCAGACATTCAACACTTCAGTGGCCGGGTAACGCATGCTGGAGCATTGGCCTGTCTAGGCGCCAGGGTAATTCTAACGGCCTGCCGGAGTTCATGACAATGAAAATCACCGTTGGCCCGCCAGGCGGGTTGCGAAGGTCTAGATGCCGATAATGGCAGGATTTTACCCATTGCCGGCAAAAAGTGATGCGCATCTTTGCAGTTCCGGGTTGAAATAACTCTTGCTGAAGCTACGGAATCAGTGACACAGAAAATCATGTCGAAATACGATCTAATTGTTATTGGTGGCGGACCGGCGGGATACGTTGGAGCATTGCGCACCGCGCAACTTGGTAAAAGCGTTGCCTGCGTTGAGAGGGAACGTGCCGGTGGCACCTGCCTGAACTGGGGATGCATCCCGACAAAGGCATTGCTGCGCAATGCCGAGTTATACCGCCTGATGCAGAATCATGCCGATGAGTTTGGCTTTGCCTTCGATAATCTCTCCTTTGACTGGAGCAAGATTGTTGGACGCAGTCGCAAGGTTTCAGATCGCCTGGCGGGCGGTATCGAGTTCCTGTTCAAGAAGAACAAGGTGGATTACGTGCTCGGCACCGGCTCGATACCGGAAGCCGGCAAGGTGGAGGTCACGGATTCCAACGGTGGCCGCCAGGTTCTGGAGGCGGAGAACATTTTGATCGCAACCGGCTGCAAAACCCGTGGGTTGCCCGATTTGCCGATGAATGGGCGTTCGGTCATTGGCAGCAGTGACGCGATGGTTATGGAGCGTCAGCCAAGAGACATCATCATCATAGGGGCAGGTGCTATCGGTGCCGAGTTCGCTTATTTTTTCAATGCATTCGGCACCAAGGTGACACTGGTTGAAATGATGCCCAATATTCTGCCGGTTGAGGACAGGGACATAAGCAACCTGCTGGAGCGTAACTTCAAGAAACAGGGAATCAATGTTCTCACGTCCACCAAGGTTACTTCCACGCAGGATTCCGGGGATAGTGTGCAGATAACCATTGAGGGGGAAAACGGTGAGACAGAAGAGCTGAGTGCTGAGACTGCCCTGGTTGCCATTGGAGTGGCTCCGGTATTGCCAGAAGGAATCGCTCCCGAGCTGGATCGCGGATATATAGTCACTGATGAATGTTATCAAACCAGTGTTCCAGGCGTGTTTGCGGCAGGGGATATCATTGGCCCCCCTTGGTTGGCACATGTTGCCAGCTTTGAGGCGACCCAGTGCGTTGAAGGTTTGTTCACGGACCATACTCCGCGCAAAGTCGACAGTTTCCCAGGATGCACCTATTGCCAGCCGCAGGTGGCAAGTGTCGGCCTGACGGAGCAAATGGCTGAGGATAAAGGCCTTGAGTTCAAGGTAGGGCAGTTTCCTTACCAGGCCAGCGGCAAGGCGCAGGCAATTGGCGAGACCGAGGGATTCATCAAGTTAATTGTTGCCGAGCCACACGGTGAGATTCTGGGAGCGCATATTATTGGCGTCGAGGCCACGGAGTTAATCGCAGAACTGGGGCTTGCGATTTCAGCGGAACTTACCTTCGAGGATATCGAGAACACGATTCATGCGCACCCGACACTCAGTGAAATGGTGCACGAGGCTGTTGGGGCAATACACGGTAAAGCTGTCCATATTTGATGGGCATTAAGCGGTGTCTAATAGAGGACAACAGGCATGGTGGCACCTTGCTTGCTGAGTGTCCCCTGCCTGCATTTTTTTGCGCCACAGGGGTGGACGTCGGCCGGATTTACGGGCTTGATGCGTTTAATGAGGCTCTTTGACGGTGCAGCGATGGCTGATATTAACGGGCAAAACAAGGGTATCGGGGAGCAAATACCAAGTTTCTCGCGTTTTATAGCTGAAAAGGCGCGCAGTTTGTTTAAGCTTGATGATCATGGAAACTCGTGGATCACATAGGGGTTCCGGGCTGGCTGCTATTCTGGCGGTCATGGCTGCCGTAATGGTTAGCGTTGCTATCTTTTTTCTGGTGACGCGGCCTGCCCTTAAAATCGACCCTGTTGCAGGAGATATTCCTGAAAATGCAGGCAAGGAACTTGATGGGGCGGGTATCCGCGCAGGTAGTGACGCCCAGCAACCTGACCGCGCGGTCGTTTTTCCTGATCCGGTTGAAACGCCTGCGCCGATAAACCTTCCGCAACCTGTTGTTCCGGCAGTCCCAGCAGTGGAGTCAGGGCCGGCACAACTTGTCGGCGAAATTGCCAAGCGGGTTGCTGCCGGCGATTTTACCGGGGCCGGGGAACTGCTTGGCAACGATGCCGGGGGCAGCGCGACCGCCCTTGGGGTGATCTTCGGAGATGCGGGATACGAACTTGCCGCGGACCAGAAGCCTGCAGAAGTCGGTATCATCGGGGATGTTGTGCGCTGGGTGCTGCCTGTGCGCAAGCGCGACAGTTTAACGCAGCCGGGAATTGCCCCCGAGCGCATTTTTATTGATTTGGTGAAGAGGGTCAACGAGCAGGGGGAAATAGAGTGGTCGGTGAAAAAGATTTACTATCCACCTGCAATTGATGCCCTTGTTGCCTCTGCCCCCACTCTCCCGGACTCCATTACCGAGAATGTTAGGACCGAGGAGGATGCCCTCATGATGGCGGATGGATTTATAACTGCCATCAGGCGGCTGGATTATAAAACCGCGCTGGCAGGCTGTGATCCGGATAGCGTTCCCGAAGAAAAAATAGCCGGCCTGTGTATTCTCTTTGAGGAGGGGGAGATCAGCCTTCGCCAACGCAAGCCCCTTGTGGCCACGGCTTTAAACGGGCAGAAGGCATGGGTCATCGCACATGTTGAGTCCAACAAACTGGAGCAGCCTTCCGAATTTGGTCTGGTGATGAGACGGGGAGAAAAGGAGGGCAGATGGAAAATCACGGAGATTAACTTTGGCAAGCTGCTCGACACTTATATTGCCGCTTCGGAGGCCGGTAAAGTGCCCTACACCCCGATCAAGTCCAGGCCCGGATCAGGAGACATGCTGGTTCTTTATTTTGAGTACGATCAGGCCGAGTTGTTACCTAGGGCGAAGCGACAGATCGAAATTCTTGCCGGTATCCTCAAGACGGACGGGAGCAAAACCCTTAGTATAGTGGGTCACGCAGATGCTTTGGGCAGTGAAAATTACAATGTCCGTTTATCTGCTGCCCGTGCGGTGGCAGTGAAACAGCAGATAAGCGCCTACGGCGTTCCCGCAAACCAGGTGATTACGACGGGGCTGGGCGAGGCAAAGCCCTGGAAGTCCAACAAGCGTAATGACGGTAGTGATGACCCGAAGGGGCGCAGTTACAATCGACGGGCTGAACTGGGCTTGCACTTTTGAGCCTCCGAGGGCATGACATTTGCCGCTGACTTCAGGGAGTTCGCAGGGAGCGACCTTGTTTTCGGCTACTCCCCGATACAATAAAGCTTTGAAAAGGTTCGGATAAAGATATTCCCCCCAACGACAGCAGGCGTGGCGTAAATTCCCTCGGGAAACTTGAAGGAGCTGATGGGTTCGAGCTTGTCGCTGGCAAGCAGGACATTGAGCTCCCCTTCCTTGCTACAGCAGTAAATCTTGTCGTTAACACAAACCGGAGAGCTGTAAGGCGGGCCAACCACCCGTTCCTGCCACAGGATTTTACCGTCATTGGCACGCCGGCATGTCATTATCCCGCCATCATTAAGCAGGAACATGAGACCCTTGAAGGAGAGGCCGGTCGGAACATACGGCAGCCCCTTGAGGCCGGCTTCCCAGGCAATTCTCGGCTTGCCATCGCTTACATTGACCACTGCGGATTCCTTTCCTCCCTGTCCTGAACCCGCTGCAACAAAAATGGTGTTGCCGGAGATAACCGGGCCACCAACACACCTTTGAGAGAACCCGGCATCGTGCTCCCAGCGGATTTTGCCATCTGCAGGGTTCAACGCGGTAATACCGTGCGAGGTGCTGCTGAAAACAAGTTCCAGGATACCATCATGGGCCCGGCGTGTCACGGGTGTGCTGTAGGCACCCTTGTCATTTGAATCTCTTTTGATCTCCCATTTCTCTTCGCCGTTTTCCGGATCAAGGCCGACGATGAAGCTTGCTCCGTTTTCACCATGACTGCCGATTATCAATGTCCCCCCTGCAAGCACCGGTGAAGAGGAGCTGCCATGCTTGGCATAAAACTTGCCGAGCATCTTTTTCCATCGTTGCTTGCCTGAATGATCCAGCGCAACGACTTCAACACCTTTTGGAGAAGTCCAGGTAACAAATACACCTTTGCCGTCACAGCACGGGGTCGATGACGAGAAATCATTAAAGCGATGCTGCCGATAGATGCCGAAAGTCTGTTTATTGCGCCATTTTTCCTCACCGTTTTTTGCATCGAGCGCCATGATATAGCGGACCCCACCGGAATCCTCATCAGTGGCGGTCAGGAAAACAGTGTCACCCCAGAGAACCGGTGAGGAATGCCCGGTACCGGGCAGGGCCCTTGACCATTTGATGTTTGCCTTGCTGATTTTCGCGGGCACCCCTTTTGCTTCAGAGAGGCCCGAGGCTCCAGGACCGCGGAATTGAGTCCATTCCTGGGCACAAGCCGTTTCCCGGATGCCCAGCAGCATAATGATAGCCCCTAATACATAAGTAAAAAGCTGATGATTCATGGTTTCCATCCTACCTCCCAAGGCGTCGGTCGTCACGATCATAAACAAAACTTAGCAAATTTGATACTGCGGATTAAATCGGTTAGAATTGTTTTCGCAAAATGAGTGATATCACCTCTCATCCATTGCCTGATGCCTTGGGGCATTTTGGCACTTATGGCGGCATGTTCGTCCCGGAAACGCTTATGGCGGCCCTCAAGGAGCTTACCCTTGAGTATGAGAGGGCGAAGCAGGACCCTTTGTTTGGCAATGAGCTTGATACGTTGTTGCGGGAATATGTGGGCCGGCCCACGCCACTGACATTTGCTGAACGCTGGAGTGAGAAACTGGGCGGGGCACGGATTTACCTTAAGCGTGAGGATTTACTGCATACCGGGGCGCATAAGATTAATAATGCCATGGGTCAGATCCTCCTGGCAAAACGCCTTGGCAAGGGCCGCATTATTGCCGAGACCGGTGCCGGCCAGCATGGCGTTGCCACTGCGACAGTCTGCGCACGGTTTGGATTCAAGTGCGTTATTTATATGGGGGAAGTGGACATGGAACGCCAGGCTTTAAACGTTGCGCGCATGCGGTTCCTGGGTGCCGAGGTACGTGCGGTTACTGCCGGCCAGCGCACACTTAAGGAGGCTGTAAACGAAGCAATGCGGGACTGGGTTACCAACGTGGCAACCACCCACTACATCCTGGGATCGGCCTTGGGCTCGCACCCATATCCAATGATGGTGCGTGATTTTCACCGAGTCATCGGCGAGGAAGCCAGGCGGCAGATTCTTGAACGTGAAGAAAGGCTGCCTGATTATCTGGTGGCCTGTGTTGGCGGCGGCAGCAACGCCATCGGCTTGTTTCATCCCTTTCTCGATGACGCGTCCGTGAAAATGCTGGGTGTAGAGGCTGGTGGCCGGGGCATCCGTCGCGGCGAACATGCGGCACGCTTCGAGGGAGGCAAGCTCGGTGTTTTGCAGGGCACAAAAACCTGGTTACTGGCGGATGACGACGGCCAGATCGAACGGACCCATTCCGTTTCTGCCGGCTTGGATTACGCTGCGGTCGGTCCTGAGCATGCTTACCTCAAGGAGATTGGCCGAACCGAGTATTCTTACGCAACGGATTCCGAGGCCCTTGAGGCTTTTCAGGAGGTGTCATTGGTTGAGGGTATTATTCCCGCCCTTGAGACTGCCCATGGCCTTGCAGGGGTTCGCAAACTTGCCCCCAAGCTTGGTAAGGAAGGTCTCATTATCTGTAATTTTTCCGGCCGTGGCGACAAGGATGTCGCCACGGCTGCGAAGGCGATTTTTGGTGAAGATGTATTTGGCTAGCAGTTTGTTAGCGGGATATGGTATTTTCCCTGTTGCTCCTAAAACCCAATGAAATCCTTTGTAATCAGTTTCTTTAGCTTCCTGATGGTCGGCATGCACGGCATTTGCCAGAATGCCCAGAAGCAAGCCCCCATTGACGTTGCCGATGAAGCGGCATTAACCGCCGCAATTGGCAAGAATGTGATTGTCACGGGCAAGGTGCGTGATTCCAACCTTTCGCCTGCCACTGCAACTCTGCGCATTTATTTTGCGGGTAGTGGATTCCGGATACTGATTGAGCCGGATGACTTTGATGCCTCTGAGGGATGGGGAATTGAGGAGAAGGTTGGCAAGGTGATTTATGCGCGCGGCAAGGTTGTCAAGGAGGACGGGTTTTTACAGATCAGCCTGACCAAGCCGAACCAGATTGCCTCCAATCCTGAAAAATTGCCCAAAGCCCCGGTTGTTGACGGCAAGCCGGGTCCGGAAGAGCCAAAAGTATATGAACCGGTCTCACCGGGTGCCATTTTGCCGGTAAAACCCGGGGAGGAGGATCTGCAACCTGAAGGGGATGCGATGACGGTGAAGGTGGTTTTGCCGATGTTTGCCGGAGGACCGCCTTCGATGGTAGTCAGCGAGGTAACCGCCGAGATTATTGACAAGGCAGACTCCGGGCCGATGCAGGCCACCTTTGAACTGAAGCCAAAGCTCGACAACAAGCCAATGATTGCGGTTATGACTTACCTGCCGAAAAAATACAAGTCCATTGGTTGGCCCCGTGACAAGACTGCGCATTTCATTATCGATGAAGTACAGGCAGACAGTGCGCCGCCTAATTTTGCAGCAGCAGTTCTGATTGAGTGCCTGCTTTCCGGGATTGATATACCTGAAAGCGTGGTGTTATTCGGGGGTATGAATCGTGCGGGAAAGCTGATCCGGGCGGGTGACAAGACCCGTGCCGATGCATCCTATGTGAAAGCCGTTGCCTTGGCGGCAAAGGCTGCGCTGCCACCGGTGTCGGAGCAAGCGGACAATCCCCGCAAACGCAGCTCTTTGGGTGCACCGAAGACAATAGCGAAGAACAGCTTATACCTCATTACCGGGCAGGTGCCGGCAAATACACTGGATGACTTTATTCTCGATGAGGACTGGATGACCCTTAACAGCGTTCAGGTTTTGTCCTGCTCAACTTTTGAGGAAGCGGTGGAATTAATCCGTTCCATTGCCGCAGGTACCGGGCAGGGAAAGCCAATAATTGATCTGGCCGCTGCGCAGAAAGTGTTGCGTGAGCGCTCCAACATTCACGGCCTGCTCACCAACGACAAGATTTGGGCTCGGATCGTCGCGGCTGGGCGCTCAAATAAGGGCAATAATACCGCCTTTGCCTATGCCCGGATGCGCACCAAAAAGGTCTCGAAGACTTATTCTCTTGAACTTTGCATATCGTATCTGCAAGGCCTGATTGAGTCAGCCAACAGCACCAGCCTTGATAAATTCACGGAGAGGGATTTGCGCAAACACATGCGTGATTTGAGTGGAGAAATAAAGAAAATCGCCGGCAAAATCCATCCGGATGCAGCCATACTGCCGAAAATGGCAAAGGACTATCTGGAGGAGATTGAAGATTTTGCCGAGATCAAGCGCAAGGTTGGTCGCAATGGAGAAATCCCGGAACGTGTACAACAACAGTTCGATGCAGCCAAAAAAGCATATCAGGATGCTAACAGTGCGGCGCGCAAGAAGCTCTAGAGCAATGAACGCTTGCCGTGTTTATTGCACGGCTGTCCAGGATTTATCGCCTTTAGTGCTTAGCGTTGCCAGACAACCGCCTCATCATCCCCCGCCAGGGCTTCCTGGAAAACGTCCGCATCCCAGCCCTTCAGTTTTCCGAGGCACTTGAAAAGGTCCTTTGCATTCGGAATGCGGGTGGACAGCTCGATTTCCTCGGGGTCATTGCCTTCGGGGAGGTTAAGCGACACCAGTGGCTCTCCTGCATATGATGAGACGCGCACACGTGTTACATCTCCCCAGGGAACGGTCCCCATTTTTTCCTCACCCTCAAAAATCTCGATCAGCTTGGCGGTGAAACTGTAAGTTAGGGAACTACCCTCATCCTCTCCATCCTCTCCATCCATGACAACATCGTCCTCATCATTTGTTGATGCCGAATCCTCCTCCTCTTCTTCCTCCACCTGGACCTTTGGCTCGATGCCGCAACCACTTGAGGGATCAAATGTGAACTCGGTATTCATCAATATGGAATAGATGTCCGTGAGCCATTCTTCAAAGGAGTCGGCCATGTGCTCATTGCTGTCGTCATTGATAAATTTACTAACGGCTCCGCTCTCGAGCTCAACACACAGCAGGTCACCGCTACCGTCCTCGGCAAAGGGCAACCAGTCCCCCGGGCATGCATTTTCTTCCCCGGCATCATCACGCAGGGTTTCTAGCTCGTTCCATGATTCCCGCACAAGTTCCAGGGGCATCAGGCTGAACATGTCAAAAAAACCGGGGTTGCTTTCCTGGCTTTGCCCATTGTGCGCCACCAAAAAATCGCGGTAATCCGTGGGGAGTTCTTGACCTATGCTTTCTTCAAGTGCCTCTATTTCGGATTCTTCAGCGCCGAGGTTGAGTGACTCTATGATAGCACCTGCCTTGGCAGTAAGTTCACCTTCTAGCTTGGACCAGATTTTCTTCATCAGGATGGATTAGCGTTACTTCAGTTGTCCTTAAGTTAATTTTGCTTTTTTTCAGCCATAACGAATTCTGCAAAGTTCGCAAGGAAGCGTTTGGGATAGGTGGCATTAAGAATTACATCGTTTCCTTCATAGTCACGGGAGAGAATTTTCCCCTCACGGTGTAAAAGAGCCACTAAATCCTGTCGTATCTGGGGGATTTTAAGGGTGTTACGAACTATATTCCCGAGCAGCAGGTCCCCCATTTTTGCCAACAAAATGTCCATACCGGCACCTTTTTCAGCGGAAATAAGGATACTCCCGTCGAAATGAGCGGCCAGTTCATGTTGCCGGTCATGGTCGACCAGGTCGATTTTGTTGATTGCCAGGATCATGCGCTTTTCATCAGCGCCCAGTTCTTTGAGGACATCAAGGGTTGTTTGATAATGTTCGTGTATATCCGGTGAGCTGGCGTCGATGACATGCACGAGAAAATCCGCCAAAACAGCCTCCTCAAGGGTGGCCTTGAAGCTTTCAATCAGCCCGTGCGGCAGTCGTCGGACAAAACCGACCGTGTCGGTTATCAATAAAGTTTGCCCGTCCTCCATCTCGAGTTTTCTCGTTGTGGTGTCCAATGTCGCAAAGAGCTTATCCTCCGCCAGCACCTTGCTGCTGGTGAGTTTATTCAACAGCGATGACTTTCCGGCATTGGTATAGCCGACGATAGCCGCATGCGGCAGCGGTGCGCGCATGCGGTCTTTGCGCTGGGTGGCTCTCTGCTTTCTTACTGTTGAGAGTTCATCCTTGAGCTTTTCGATGCGCTTGTTTGCCAGTCGGCGGTCAATCTCGATTTGTTTTTCTCCTTCACCGCGTGCAGCACCGGCCCCGCCCTTTCCTCCACCCGAACCACCACCCTGTCGGTCGAGGTGTCCCCACATCCTCGCCATGCGCGGCAGAGCATACTGCATGCGTGCCAACTGCACCTGTAACCGCGCCTCCTTTGTCTGCGCACGCATCGAGAATATATCCAGAATTACCTCCTGCCGATCGATGACGAGGAGATTTGCCTCCTGTTCCCAGTTACGTTGCTGGCGCGGGGAAAGCTCGTTGTCGAAAATAATGCAATCACAACCCAGTTCTTTGGCTTTGCTGATTACCTCGGCCATTTTACCCTTGCCCATCAGGTGCGAGGGATAAAGTTCGCGAACTTTGATGAGCCAGGTTCTAGCAATACCTATATCGAGGGTTTCAACCAGAGCGCGTAATTCGTCAAGCAGGCTGGTTGCCTCATCGGTATCCGCCTTATTGAAAAACACCCCGACAAGCAGGGCGTTCTCCACCATTTGCGGTTTTTCCCGGACTTCAAACATAGCGGATTACTATAACGCTTTTGCCGACTAAGAGAAAACCCCTGGGATTATTTGCTGTGTACGGTGTGGACATAGAAAGTGGCGGTGTCGGTTACTCGGATATAGATTCATTATCAATATGGCGCAGAATCCTGATTGCAAGACCCATGAGGAGGTAATGTTTTATGACACCGATGCCGGGGGAGTGGTGCACAATATTGCCTATTTGCGCTTTGTGGAGAAGGCTCGGACGCTACTTGGGGCCAAGCTTGGCTTGAGCCTGAAACAAATGTCAAAGAGCGGGCTCTACGCCGTGGTGACCCGGACAGAGATTGATTACCTCAAACCGGCGCTATTGGGCGATGAACTCACCGTGCAGGGGTGGCTTGAGGATGTGGGCAAGGTGCGGTTCTGTTGCGCATTTGAGATTCACCGCGATTCTGACGGGGTCAGGCTGGTAACCTCCCGCCAGGAGCTGGCGATGGTTCAAATGCCCGAAGGTCGCCCCTCCCGTCTGCCGGAGCAGTTTGAAAAATACCGGTCGTGATGAATCGGATACGGCTGGTGCTTGCCTATGACGGTGCCGCCTTTAAGGGCTGGCAAAGCCAGTCTTGCGGCAACACCGTGCAGGATTATGTTGAGCAGGCTATCGCCGGAATTGCCGGGGGAGGGGTGCGGATCCACGGCTCAGGGCGCACTGATACCGGGGTGCATGCACTCGGGCAGGTGGCACACTTTGATGCACCGGAGAATAACCGGATGGGTGCAGATGATTGGCAGCGTGCACTGAATTCCTCCCTCCCTTCCTCAGTGCGCATTCTGACTACAGAAATGGCCGGCAAGAGTTTCCATGCGCGCTTTAGCGCGCTTGGAAAAACATATCGTTACGAGATTGATTGTAGCGGGGTATTACACCCTTTGCGCTGCGACCGCACCTGGCATCATCCAGGTCCGCTGAATCCGGAAAGCCTGCGCGATGCTTGTGCCCTTTATTGCGGCGAGCATGATTTCAGCGCTTTTTCCGCGAACCGTTCAGGCGACAGCGATGAGAAGAACATGACCCGGGTTATTACCTCTGCGGAGGTGGAGGATCATCCGGGGAGAGTCGTGATTACTATTTCCGGCAATGGTTTTCTCTACAAGATGGTTCGGTTACTCGTTGGAGGGGCAGTGCGGGTTTCAGAGGGGCGCGAGACCCTTGCCTGGATTCGCGATTTGCTGGCTCGTCCCGAAAGTGGCAAGTGTCAATATTGTGCGCCTGCCGCAGGGCTTTACCTGGAAAACGTTGAATATCCGCAGGGAGAATAGAAGCCCCTAGTTTTTTTGTCGCAAAAGATTCCATGCGCTAACCAGGGCCTTTACGCCGGCAAGCTCGATAGACGGATCGACACCGCACCCCCAGATACCGGTACAACCCTCTTTCTCAAGCAGGATATAGGCAGCGGAATCAGCATCCGACCCGTGACGAACAGCATGTGAGCGGTAGTCGCTGAGCTTAAAGTCCTTCAGGTCAAGGCCCTCCAGTGCATTTACAAAGGAGTTGATTGGCCCATTGCCGACGCCTGTAGCTTGCAGGGGCTTTCCGGCATGTTTTATCTGTGCGCGGCAGCGCACGTGCCCGGGATCAACATCCTGATGGTCGATTTCATAATCCAGCAGGACGAGGTTGCTCTCAACATTTACAAACTCGTCAAGGAACGCCTGGCGGATTTCCCCGTTGGATAATTCACGCCCGAGCTTGTCGGCCAGTGAGTAGATACGGGCTCCGACCTGTGGCTGCATTGCCTTGGGCAAGTCAAATCCGTATTCACGGTCGAGGATATAGGCCACTCCGCCTTTGCCGCTCTGGCTGTTGATGCGGATTATCGCCTCATAGGTTCGGCCTATATCTTCCGGGTCGATAGTGAGGTAAGGCACTTCCCAGGGCTGCTGGTCGCCTTGTCTTAAATCCAGGCCTTTTTTAATGGCGTCCTGGTGACTGCCTGAAAAAGCGGTGAATACGAGGTCGCCGGCATACGGATGCCGTTCAGGAACGGGCATTTGAGTGCACCGCTCGTAAATTTCACGGGCTCCCGGCAGGTCAGAAAAATCAAGGCCGGTATCAATGCCGTGACTGTTCATATTGAGGGCAACA
>CAWVVE010000003.1:0-23385 GCA_963933075.1 uncultured Verrucomicrobiaceae bacterium
CGGATTTTTTAACATTCATCCGCATTTCGCGGGATTTCTTGAGATCGCAGTTCTGTTTGGTGCTGCAATTGGCCTTTTTGCGCGCGGGTTAGGATGGCTGCGGGGTTGTGCCATTTTATGTGCCGTTATTGCACTGGTCGGAATTCTGTTGAGTCAGAGCCGGGGTGTTTTCGTGGGCCTGGGGACAGGGGCGATCATTATTGCGGTAATGTTTTTTATTAACCTTGGCCATCTGGGGAGGGTTCAATGGTCGATGAGAAAGATGATTTCGTGGTTTATTGGGATTACAGTTTTACTTTCCGTTGTGGGGGCAGTTGCGCTTGCCAGCTTTGGTAAGCGCTTTGACTCGGTAGATCAGGCGCTTTCCGTTTCGGCAAGGAGTAATTTCTGGGCCGGGGCAATTGATCAATGGATCGCGGCCCCTTTGATTGGCACAGGAGCACGAAGTTTCCACTATCGGTATCCTGAATATCGACCTCCTGAGGCACCGTTTCATCAGCGTAATCCTGAGTTTGCCCACAATGATTATTTGCAACAGGGCGCTGAATACGGTCTTGTCGGGCTTCTGTTGGTATTATTTGTTCTATGCGCACATGCGTTTCATGCGTTTCGAATATCACGGTCTTGTTCTTTGCCAGTTGAGAAGGGCAATTCGTCTGTTACAGATCCAGTAAAGTTTGCACTTCTGACAGGCGCTTTAGCCGTTATTGGAGCACACATGATCCAAGCCTTATTTGATTTTCATGTAAGGTTGCCGGCTTCCGGATTGGCCATTGTATTTTGCTTGGCTATCCTGGTTAATCCCGGATTCGAAACCAACCGGCCCGGCCGGAACAGAGTTGCACCGGCAATGCGTTGGATGACTGCGTGTTGTGGTATTGGGCTGTTTGTTTTTACGGCACGCCTTGGCATGGCTAGTTGGGAACAGGAGAAAGCGTATTTGCAGATCAAGGCAGGGCAGCCGGAGATGGCAGTTGCTCATTTACAGAAGGCAATAGATCTTGACCCGATCAATGCGGACCCCCTGCGCAGCCTGGCACTGATTCGTTATTACAGGAAGGATGCCAATTTGCCCGCTTTCATAAAGGTTCAATTTCAAGGGAAGGCACTTGATACTTACCGGAAAGTTATTGCTATCAATCCGTTTGATGGATTTTCCCATATTGGCGCTGGTCATTGTGAGATGTTCCTCGCGTGGCATGGCGGTGCTGCCAAGGCAGGTGTTCACTGGAAGAGTGCCAAGCAGTATTTTGACCGGGCAATCCAATTGGCGCCAACCGGATATAAACCGCGTGAAGCCCATGCGCTTTACCGGCTAAACCGCGCTTATTATCTGCGAAGAGTTGGCCGGTTGGAGATGGCAGGAGATGAGGCGCGTTTGGCTCTGGAAGAGTTCCAGGCAGTTCCCGGGTATTTTGTCCAGGGTGGCCCGCGCGGGCATCGTGCCAATTCCGGAATGAAAAGTGCACGCGCCTTATTGAAACTGCTTGAGAATAAGGGCGGCACCGGAACTTCAGAATAGCGGCTGGAGGGATTGGTCGGCATTGATGAATAGGCTGAATTTAATGCGTTCATCTCCGGGGCTATAGATCAGAGCGCTCGATTAAATCATTAAACATTCTTGCTTTTTACTGTCTTTGACCAATGGCTTTGATGTTGTCCGATGGATAAGCTCAACGCAGTAAATTGCAGACACACCTAAGGGACATTTAACTACCTTGTTAACCAGGATCACAACAAGCCTCGCACGGATCTTTGAGATATCCCGTATAGTCACTGTTTCCAGCATTGTCGAGTTGCGTCATCTTTTCATGCGTTATCGACGTGGTCCCCGTGAGCGGGTTTGCGATATTGATGTGGTTTACCTATGGAGCGATCCCAGTGATCCCCTGTGGGCAGAGAGTCGACAACAGGTGCTTGACGGGGAAACTCGAGATGATTTCTGCCGCATCGGTATCCAGACTAAACGACCAACGGATTCGCTTGATGAGTTGCGTTACTCGCTGCGCTCGGTTGATCAATATCTGAAGGGGATCAGGTTGATTTATATCGTGGTAGATGGACAACTTCCTGAATGGCTGGATGTTGATCATCCGAAGATTCGCGTTGTGGAGGCAAGGGACATTATTACCAATCCCGATCATTACCCGAACTATAATACCCAAGCTGTCGAGTCATATTTCTTTAATATCCCCGGATTAAGCGACCGGTTTATCTATTTCAACGATGATTTTTTTCTCCGCCGGGAAATGAATGTTGGCGAGTTTTATGCCTCTGACGGGTTGATAAGGGTGCGACTTGGCCGTGCCCTTTCGCCGAAGGGGGCACCCTCAGCTGAGGAAGAGGGTGATTCAGCCGGGCACAAGAACGTCAACCAGTTGTTGGATTCATGCTTTGGTAAGCATCACCGTCTTACTGTTATGCATCGTCCATATGCACACAATAAGCTGTTACTGGAGTTTGCCTCAGAGCGTTTTCCAGAGGCTTTCGAGGCGACCCGTGCATCCCGGTTCCGTTCAACTTCGATGCACGCTTTACACAGTTTTCTCGTTCCATATCTGGCCTGTCACGCAGGGTGCGCGGATCTGGTCCCGCCGAGGCTACTGGAGAAGGACATGTTCTGTTGGGGTGTATCAGGCCGTGAGAATTCCAGGGTGGCAGATAGGATTCGCAGGATGAATGGCAAGGCTTTCTGCATTCAGGAGGAGCGTGGTGTGGATATTCCCCATAGCGAGATAGAGCATTTCCTGCAATTCATGGCGGAACTTTTTCCCGAGCCTTCTCAGTTTGAGCTTCCTGGCTCCGGGAATTAACACAAGGTTCCCAGTATTCTGTAGCCTTTCTTGCCAAGGCGATTTTCTGCCCGTTCCGGTTCACGCGTGGCCAGGAAATTGCCCAGTTCGTAAAGTGGTGTGCCCGGCGGCATCAGCATTGGTTTAAGCAGGCCTTTGCGTATCAAATAGATTTTGTAGCCGAATTCCTCCAGGTATTTGCTGACACTGGAGGGATGCCCAACCTGATCCTCATAGATGATATCGCGGATTGCACCGCGGTGTAACAAGCTCGCCGCGCCTGAGAGCGCGGCTTTTTCATGTCCTTCAATATCAATTTTGAGCATTCCAACTTTTGCCTGAGCATCATCAAGGAAATCATCGAGCCGTATGGTCTCTACCTTAATGAGATTCTTGGCCTGTCCTTCTGTCTCCTGTGGGCGGCTTATTCTGGCTGCACCCCTGTTGCAGTTAAATTCTCGGGGGATTTCAAGTGCAGCGGTGCCGGTTGTCTCAGAGACCGCATTATCAGAGACCTGGACAGTTCCAAGCCGGGGGGTACTTTGCCATAGCTCGATATGTTCCTGCAGATCGAGAGCGATTTCCGGGTGCGGTTCAAAAGCGATGACTTTCCCCTTTTCCCCAGTAGCTATTGCCATCACTCCGCTCATGAGGCCGAAATTGGCGCCGATATCAAGGCATAGCTCTCCTTCGTCCACCAAGCGATAAAGGCATTCCAGCACTGCGGTGTCGTAGCTGCCGGTCTTGAGGATTGAGGCACCTATCCTGTCATGTGGGGAGACATTGACATGTAATCCCCATGGTAACCGGACAAGAACATTTTTTTTGGGACGTTTTAATTCCCACAAGACCCTCCGTATAATTTGCATCGGTCTGAAGAATAGTTCAGGCCGGCGAAACAGGCTTGGATGAAATAATTTCATTGGCCGGGGGATATAAACAGTCGGTTGGTCAACTAGGGTCCGGCAGTGCTCCATTTGTCGCCGAGTTGCTCGACTTTATGGATTTTACCAAATATTTGACCGATGAATTGGGTAAGCATTGCATTGGTATATTTCTCATCGTGTGGTGTTAGCGGCGCTTCACCATTGAGAAATGCGGAGACTGTGACATATGCCCAGCGCTGATTCGTACCGGTCATTAACCTGTCCCACATGTCAGTAAGTGTTCTGCTGTAGTGACTCGAAGTAATTACTTTGGCGCCTGTAAACCAGTAGTAGGATACTTGTTGGAGGCCGGATGAACGATGTTCAGAGGTAAGCCGTTGAGCAGGTATTGTAGAGCTTCCGCCCACATGGATATTGATAATCCGAGAATCGAGGATTTCAAAACCCTGTGCATAAAGGCAGCGTTCGGGTCGATGAATACTGTTGTTCATATCTTCGCCTGAAAGAACAATGAAGGCCCTGACCAAATCCAGTTTACCAATTCTGCCGGGCGTTGTGCGGTAGTAGATTCCCTGCTCATAATTAGTATCATCTGCCAGAGCGTCAAGCACTTGCTTTGAGGGTTCAGAGGGCTTGAAACGCCAGTCTTTGAGGCTTGATGGCAGGCTCATAACAATTGCCGACTGCCTGATATTAAAGGTCTTTGGCAGCAGGTAGATGCCACTGAGGCCGATGCCGATAACGGCTTGGGCGATGAGCAGGTTACGAATCATATTTATTCTGTACCCGTATTGTCTTCATTGGCTGGCTTGATCATCCTGCTGGTCGTTGTCCGGCGTTCCCGTTTCCAGCCGCCATTTATCAGGAAGCCGCAAAGCAGTAGCCCTGAAAGCCCCAGCGGGAAGAAAATGAAACCGGAGAAATTGTGGTAAGTCTTGGCTGCAAATTCAGCATTCCAGTATTCAGCAATCAAGACAATCGTGGTGACCCTTATCGAATTTGCAATGATCGCCAGAGGAATAGACACCCCCATCAGCACGACTTGTTTCCACAACTTCTTTTGGGTCAGGTAACCGTATACAGCAGCAATGAAGGTCAGCGCGATCAACGACCTGACCCCAGAGCACCCCTCGGCGATTTCAAGCGCATCCCATTTGCCGGTAACTGACTGGATGTTTGTCCCCGCGGCGATGATATCGGCACCACAGAGTGATGAGACATGATATGCTATCTGCGTGGCGATAATCTGCAGGCCATTGGTTGCCTGGATGAGTCCAGGCAGGGGGATGGCGAAATAAATCAGCAGCAACGGGAAGATGAAGTGCTTGGAAACATGCCGTCCCCAGAGGAATGTGGTCAGCCCAAACAATACAAATGGAATTGACCCTGCTGCCACCCTGGCCTGAATGGTGCGATAAGCCACGATATAGAAGAATATTCCCAATATCAGGATTACCAGCCCCCACCATTCGCTTGAACGTGGTGCGCTTGCGATTTTTTTCCATGACCGGAAGACAAGAAATGCCATTGCCAATGGCACAAACCGGCCATGACCGTAGTCATATTCCGTTTTGCCGCAGATGGCCCATATCCAGTAAATTACCGTCTGTTCCCGAAAATTACCAAATAACGGTATGGCACAATAAAAATAAACGAGCGTCCCGCTAATGGTGAGTAACAGGAAGGCCGTGCTGGGGTTTTTTCGTAACCAAAGCAAAGGATTGTGATGCCTGGGATTGTTCATGACCGCACTAGGCGGGGAGGTTTTGAGCCATGGTTATTGTTAGGCTGGGAACAAACTGACCTCAGGATGTCAGCTAAAGATGAGAATATTTTAAATTATTTCACCGGGAATGCAAGGCGGAGCAGATGGCAATACACAGTAAATCTGCATTGCAAAGTGGAAAGCTTTCGTGTTGCATCCATCGGAAAGAAATATATTCCACTCCTATCATGAAGATTATATCAGGCAGCGCGCATCCCGATTTGGCCCAAAGTGTTGCAGATTATCTTCAAGTTACCCCCTGTGACGCCACGGTAACTGCATTTCCGGATGGCGAAACATTCGTGAAGATCAATGAGAATGTGCGGGGCAGTGATGTTTATATCATTCAACCAACCTGCCCGCCGACCAATTCCAATCTTATGGAGTTGCTGATTACAGTGGATGCAGCCAAGCGCGCAAGTGCGGCACGCATAACGGCGGTTATCCCATTCTTTGGCTATGCCCGGCAGGATCGTAAAGATCAACCCAGGGTGCCTATAACCGCGAAGCTGGTTGCCAACCTGCTTGTTGCCGCGGGAGTGAACCGTGTCCTCACGATGGATCTTCATGCCGGACAGATTCAGGGCTTCTTTGATATTCCTGTTGATCATCTGTACGCTGCTCCTGTTCTTATCGGCTATCTAAGGGGTAAAAACATGAAGAACCTCACTGTTGTATCGCCGGATGTCGGAGGGTTGAAGATGTCAGATGCCTACGCCAAAGCACTTGATGTGCCACTTGCCATTGTGGGTAAGCGACGGATCAGTGCGACCAAGGTAGAGGCGATTAATGTCATAGGTGATGTTGATGGTTGCGATATTCTCTTGGTTGATGACATGACCGAGACGGCTGGAACATTATGTGCAGCTGCGGATTTACTCAAAGAGCGTGGGGCGGGAAAGATCTATGCGGGGGTTTCGCATGGCGTCCTTGGTGAAATTGCCCGGAAGCGCTTGGCTGACTCGGTCATTGAGGAGTTGATAACTACTGACAGCACTCCGATGGCTACAGGCCCGAAGGTGACCACTATCAGCATCGCCGGATTGATGGGAGAAGGGATCAGCCGAATCCATAACGATGAGTCGGTCACTTCTCTTTTTGACATCGGGCAGAACGAAGAATAGGATTGCCACCCCCTGCGCTTATCAGGTGATTTAGCGCAAGTCTACAACAGACAGATAGTTATGGCAGATCAGATCAATCTCAAGGCAGAGAAGAGAGAAGCAATTGGCAGTGCTTCTGTGGGACGCTTGCGTCGAGCAGGCTTCATTCCAGGCGTTGTTTATGGAGCGGCACAGGACAATTATGCGGTTCAGATTGAATCAAAAGCTTTTGAAGACATCCTGCGCCATAGTGCCAGTGAGCAAATCCTGGTAAACCTGCAGATTGAAGGTGCCAAGGAGCCCGACAAGTTGGCGCTTATTCAAGCCGTTCAGCATCACTCGATTTCCGATAAGATTCTTCATGTCGACTTCAATGCGGTCAGTGAAGAGAACGAGATACACGCCAAGGTGCCTGTTGAACTTACCGGCGAAGCCATTGGTTTCAAGCAGGGGGGGATTCTGGATACCCTGCTCCATCACATTGAGGTGCACTGTTTACCCAAAGATCTCCCGTCAAGCTTGACTTTTGATGTCAGTGACCTCGACATCGGTGAAAGTCTAAGCATTGGTTCGGCTGAATTCCCAAAGGGTGTTGCCACGTCTTTGGATGATTCCGTGTTGATTGCCATTGTCAACGAGACACGGGCTGCATTGTCGGAGACTGCTGATGAAGATGGGACTGAGACCGGGGACGGCACTGAGACCGAGGATCAGGGCGCAGCTGACGAGGGCGAGGGCCAGAGTCAGGGCTAGGCATTTGGGCTCCGGGTCGGTTACTGGATATGGCAACGAATGACAATCGTTGTCCGATGCGCATGATTGTTGGACTTGGTAATCCCGGAAGGGAGTATCTTGATACCAGGCACAATGCCGGATTCATGGCGGTTGATCAATATGCCAGGGATCTTGGACTTGGCTTCAATGACGAGAAGAGGTGGCATACAAAAATTTCCAGGGATGGTGAACGGTATCTGCTGAAGCCGCAAACTTTCATGAACGAGAGCGGCTCGGCTGTGGGGAAAGTTGCCGCATTCTACAAGATCGAGCCTGCTCAGATACTGGTCCTTTATGATGACATTGATTTACCCCTCGGTAGGCTGCGTATACGGGGTGGCGGCTCAGCTGGCGGGCATAACGGGATGCGTTCGGTTATTAATCACCTTGGAACTCAGGATTTTCCACGCTTACGGGTTGGGATTGGCACGGGTGTTAAGGGGACGATTAAGCATGTTCTAGGGAAATTCCGTGATGAAGAGCGATCAGAGCTTGAAAAAGCGGTAAAAAAAGCGGTATTAGCACTTACAGTGATCATTGAGCAGGGTCTGCCTGTTGCAATGACACGTTTTAACACGGTGGTTGAGACGGAAACGAAGAAGAAAACGCAACCCGAACAACCATTAAAAGTTCAAGATACATTGCCCGAGACCGATTTACCGGCTGAAGACAAAAAACACACATAACAAATGAAAAGAAATTACGAAGGGGTGATTGTCCTCGATACCACGGGACACGAGGCAGATGTTGACCAGCTTGTCCAGGGCATTGGGCGAGCCATTGAAACTGAAGGAGGGGCTCTGGAACAAATTGAGCAACTGGGTCGCAAGGATTTTGCTTATAATGCACGCAAACTGCCCTCCGGCCACTATGTCAGCTATCATTTTTCGGCCCTTCCTGAGGCCATTGATAAGATAAAGGACGCCCTTAAGCTCAATGCCGCCGTTCATCTTCAGCACTATCAACTGCGATAGCTCTCCAGGATAATAATTCCCGGGAACTGGCTCAATTGGGCATTTCATCCCGGGAAAGGCGAATTTTTCTAAGGAAAAAGGTTTCTCTCAACGCTGTATTTCTCTAACATTTATTCCTATGGCATCAGTAAATAAGGTCATTCTCGTTGGTAATTGCACTCGTGATCCTGAAGTTCGCTATACCCCAAAGGGGACAGCAGTAACTGATTTGGGCTTGGCGATGAATCGTCACTATTCCTCTGATGGTGGAGAAAAACGTGAAGAGACAACATTTGTTGATGTGACCTTGTGGGGCCGGCAGGCTGAGGTTGCCGCTGAATACTTGAAGAAAGGTCGCCCGGTCTATATCGAAGGGCGGTTGCAAATGGATAGCTGGGAAGACAAGAATAGTGGACAGAAGCGCTCAAAGTTGAAAGTGGTTGGTGAGCAAATGCAGTTGCTTGGGGGTCGTGAAGGCGGCGGCGGTGGAAGCGGTGGCGGCGGTGAAAGCGGCGGTGGTGGCGATTTCCAGCAGGGCAGAGATAGCGCACCCGCTCAACAAGGTGGAGAGGAAGCCAGCGGTAACGGCGGTAACGGCGGTAACGACGGTGCTCAGTTTACCTCGGGTGAGGATGAGGATGATATTCCGTTTTAGGGACGGGTCGCGGGAGATTATCCTCCGATAGAGGAAGCGGAGGGTGTCGGCATGAAGGGGGAATAATTATTCCACGGTGCTGTGGATTTCTCCGTCAGATAATCTGGAAATTATCCGATCGCCGGGCTTGGTGGATTTTGCGGATTCGATGAGATCTCCTTTTTCATCAAGAGTTATAGAGTAGCCGCGTGCCAGCACCGCACTGGGGCCGAGATTCTTTAGCGCGGTTGCGGCACTGGCGCAGCGTTCACTAAGAGTTCGGTATGTTGCCTGCCCCGCATTTGTGAGCCGGTTTGCCAATACAGAGAATTTACCCGAGATAACTTCCAGCCGGTTAACAGGATGCCGGAGTGTAAGTTTATGCCGCAGTTCATTGATTAAATCCTCATTTGTGCCGATTACGTCTTGAAATGCGGATGACAGTTTTTCGGCTGCTCGATCGTTGTCCTGCGCCAGGTCAGAAACTATTCGGGCCGGTTCCTTCAGCAAAGCGCTATTGCTCATGAAGTCGAGGCAATCGACATAGCGATCGATGGCATTGCACACGGTTCTCTGGAGGGTTATACCCATTTGTCCAAGGCGGTTGCGTAGATCCGCTGCGTCTGGCACGATGAGTTCTGCGGCGGCACTGGGTGTGGGTGCCCGCAAATCCGCAACAAAGTCAGAGATCGTAAAATCGATCTCATGACCAATTGCTGAAACGACGGGGAGATTAAATTCGCTAATGGCCCGCGCGACTTTTTCCTCGTTGAAGGGCCAGATGTCCTCGAGGCTACCGCCACCGCGTGTGATAACCACTGCGTCAATCGCCGGATTCCCTTGCGTATTCCAGCCTGAAAGGTGTTTCAATGCCGCAGAAATTTCCTCTGCGGCACCTTTACCCTGGACCCTGACCGGGTAGATAAGGACCCTCACCCAGGGTGCCCTGCGTCCAAGGACACTCAACATGTCGCGCAATGCAGCGCCAGTAGGTGAGGTGACCAGGCAGATTGTGCTTGGGAAAAGCGGAATGGTTTTTTTGACCGCTGTATCAAAGAGCCCCTCCCCGTCAAGCTTGCGCTTTAGGGCTTCAAACCTGGCCTGCAGGGCACCAAGTCCCTTGCCCTGCACCAAGTCCACGATGATTTGATAATTGCCCCGTGCCTGATAAACGGAAACCTTACCGAGGATCTGCACTTTCTGTCCATCCTCAAGAGGGGCGCTAAGGCCCCGGGATTTGTTGCGGAACAGTGCACAGGAAATCTGAGAATCCTCATCCTTTAGTGTAAAATACTGGTGACCTGAGGATTGCTTGCGCAGGTTGCTAATTTCTCCCTCCACCCATACTTCACCAATGTGCTGTTCGATAAGATTGTGAATCTCTCGTGTTAACTGGCTTACGCTGAATATGGAATCACCGGGGGCGATGACATTTTCTTCAGGCTCGGGAAAATCAAACAGATCATCCATTCCTTTTTTATTCACTGACTTTAGCCCTGAAGTCGAGCAGGACTTTACCCGAACGGCTATTTTCTGCAGCCCGGGTTATGGCAGCGGAGATCTCCTCGGGAGGGAAAATCGAATCAACGGGCTGCGGGAGTTTTCCTGACAGCATTAATTCACAGAGGCTGCAATACACGTTCTCAATTTCCCTGTAGCCGGCGGCCTTTAACCATTGCGCTAACCATAGTCCCTTTAATTGCAGGTCCTTGAAAATAAGCAGGCTGTTTGGAACCTTCAAAGGACGCTTGCTCATTGCCCCATAGGTGATGTGTACCCCGCCCTCCGAGAGCATTGACATGAGGCGAAGTGCACTTTCACCACCGACTGCATTCAGTGCCAACACTACAGAATCTTCTCCAATTTCCTCCAGTGCGGTGTTTTTCCCTTCGTCATTATCCATGACAACGATATTGCCTCCGGTTGCAAGCAGGGGCTGTATTAATTCTTCGCGCCGCACAAGATTAATTGTTCGTAGCCCCATCTTTTCGGCAATAGCAATAACGGCCCGGCCCACACCTGAGTTGGCGGCGTTTTGCACGATCCAGGATTTAGGGTTGGGATTGTTTTGTTGATGCAGCAGCAGCCATGCCGTTGCCGGATTGATTTTAAGCATGCAGGCTTCTTCTTCCGGCAGTTCATTAGGCAGTTTGATGAGATGATCTCTTGTGCAGGTAACGTAGTCCTGCCAGCAGTCATTGCGGGATAAATAAAAAACCTGGTCGCCCTTTTTAAGGTCTGGCACACCCGCCCCCGTGGCGATGACTCTCCCGGCTCCTTCATTGCCAATTGTGGCAGGCAATAAGGGAAGAGTGCCATAGCGTCCTTCAAGTATATTGATGTCCGCTGGATTCACCGGGGCAAATGCCGTGGATACCAGGATTTCCCCCTTGCCGGGCGCAGCAATTGTTTCGGTCTCGAGAGTGGCAGCGGTTGCCGGTTCTCCGAAGTCCTTAAGCACGATTTTTCGGTTCTGGTAAAGCATGGTGGTCAAGTCGGCTGATTCCATCAGTATGGCAGCAGGATTGTTTTGGCATCATTGATGGAGGCAGGCTGACAATTGGTCATCAGGAGGAAATTTCCAGGTCTACTTTGTTTGCATGGCCACAGGCCGGGGCTTATTCTAAGCTCGAGCAATGAAAATCCGCAACCTGCTAAGTTTATTGGTAATGCTCACGGTGGCTTGCAATGCCGCTGATGATTACCAGTTGGGTCCGGATTCTCATCGCAAGGAAGATGTTCCAGCGGGGAAGCTTACCAAGCATCGGTTCATGGATAGTAAGATCTATCCAGGCAGTGAACGCGATTACTGGATTTATGTTCCGGCGCAGTATGATGGCTCGAAATCCGCCTGTTTAATGGTTTTTCAGGATGGCCAGTGGTATCAGGATATCCGCGGGCATTCTCGTGTGCCCATTGTCTTTGACAACCTGATCCATAGCAGGGAGATCCCCTTAACGATCGGGCTATTTATTAGTCCCGGGGTTATTCCTGCCGTCAGGGCAGGCGCAAAGCCACGAAGGAATCGCAGTTTTGAATATGATACACTGAGTGATCAATACGCCAGGTTTTTGCTGGAGGATATGCTGCCGATCTTAAAGCGTGAATACAGAATTACAGATGATCCTGAGGGGCGGGCTATCTGTGGTATCAGTTCAGGAGGGATTTGTGCATGGACAGTTGCCTGGCAACGGCCCGATGACTTTCGCAAGGTGATCAGCTACGTGGGCAGTTTCACCAATATCCGTGGCGGCCACAATTATCCCGCAATGATACGCAAAACCGAACATAAACCGCTTCGGGTTTTCCTGCAGGACGGGGAGAACGATCTGGACAACCTGCATGGTAGTTGGCCTCTGGGAAATCGGCAGATGGCCGCGGCCTTGAAGTTTTCCGGCTATGATTTCAAATTTGTCATGGGAGATGGAGGTCATAACGGCAAGCATGGAGGTGCAATATTTCCTGATATGCTGCGCTGGATTTGGCGTGATTACCCCAAGGGATGATGTTTGTCAGGGCTTATTGTATACTGGCTGCCGTTGTGTGTTCTGCCTGCAGTGCTTTAGCTGAGGACATCCCTCTTACCCGCGTATTGATAAAAGACGAGGCATGGGAAAAGGTAGTGGATGGCATGAAATTTTGCGATGCCTGTTGCTCTGATCACCTCGGAAACTTTTATTTTGCGGACCTCGCAGGTGGAAACGGGGTGAAGAAAGTGACCCCTTCAGGGAAGGTTTCCGACTTTATTACAGGTGTGCCGGGTATCAGCGGGATGCAGTTCGGACCGGGTGGCAAGCTCTATGCCTGTCAGGGTCCTTCACGGCGGATTGTGGCTTTGACTCCGGGCAGGCAGCCCGAGCTCATTGTGGCTGACATCAGGCCAAATGACCTTGTCGTGACTGACGACGGGCACCTTTACTTTACGGAAACCTCAACCCGGAGGGTTTACCACTTGAACCTCAATAATGACGGCAGACGGTTGAGTGTCGTCGCCACTGATATCTCCAAACCCAATGGCATCGCGCTCTCGACTGGTGGCGGCACGTTATTAATCTCAGATCATATGGACAAGGAGGTATGGTTCTTCAGGATTGAAAAGGATGGCTCTCTAGGCTGCCGAGCCCCTTATGCCTCACTGAGGCTGCGTGCCAAGAATCATCCCAGCAAGGGTGACGGTATTGACGTTGATGATCTGGGTTGCTTTTACGTGACTTCTGACCTTGGACTGCAGATGTTTGACCCGACCGGCAGAATGGCCGGAGTGATTCTTTCTCCGGAACCCGCTAAGCCGCTTGTCAGCGTCGTATTTTCCGGTAAGCGTCTTGAGTATCTTTATGTTGCCAATGGCGATGCGATTTATCGTAGAAAGGTCAAGTCCAGGGGGGTATTGCATTGATAATGAATATATCGGGATTGTTAATTATTTTCGTACTGGGCCTGATTAGCGGACTGTCCGCTGAACAACGGCCCAATATTGTATTGATCATTGCAGATGATCTAGCGTGGGATGATTCCGGGCCATATGGCAATGACCGGATACGCACACCGAACCTGGATAGACTGGCAGCTGAGGGTATGAAGTTTACCCGCGCAATACTTACCGCGAGCTCTTGCAGTCCAAGCAGGGCAAGTATTATTACCGGTCGCTATCCACATCGCACCGGGGCGGAAGAGTTACACTGGCCTGTGCCTGCAGGACAGGTAACCTTCGTGGAGAAGTTGCGCACGGCGGGTTACTGGACTGCGTCTGCAGGGAAGTGGCACCTAGGGGATGAGATTCGCGATCGGTTTGATCTGATTCGTGATGTTGATACATCAGGATTCCAGCTGCCAGGTGGCAAGGAAGGACAAGCAGGTGTTTTTAAGGAGACGACAAAAGGTGATGCCAAGAGCGGATGCGCTGATTGGGTTTCCCTGATCAGGGAGCGCCCAAAAGACAAGCCGTTTTTCCTCTGGTTGGCGGCGCTTGATCCGCATCGTCCCTATGATGAAGGCATTCTTGATCAGCCTCATCTTCCTGCAGCGGTCCGTGTTGCGCCCTATCATCCTGATACCTTCGGAGTGCGTAGAGAGTATGCTCTTTATTATGATGAGATTTCCCGTCTTGATAGATTCACGGGACTGGTAATCAGCGAGTTGAGAAAGCAGTCTGTACTAGACAAGACTCTCGTTATTTTTTGCTCCGATAATGGCCGGCCTTTTCCCAGAGATAAGACCACCCTGTACGACTCTGGTATTCGCACGCCGTTCATTATACGCTATCCCCCCCTTGTTAAGTCCGGCAGCGTTTGCAATCGACTTATCAGCGCGGTTGACATTGCCCCCACACTCCTGGAAATAGCAGGGGTTAAGAGAGGCGATACATTTGACGGCGTTAGTTTTTCCGGGCTGTTGGAAAATCCTCTGGGATTGCCGGTTCGCAGCTACGCGTTTGCCGAGAAGAACTGGCACGATTATGAAGATCATTCGAGAGCCGTCCGGGGTACGCAGTTTAAATATATCCGAAACTATTATGATGACCTGCCACCCACCCCGCCAGCTGATGCAGTGAGGGGAGTCACTTATAAGGCGCTTGGCAAATTGCATGAATCGGCAGATTTGTCGGCTACGGAAGGTCAATTATTCTGGTTTCCCAGGCCGCGGGAGGAGCTCTACGATTGCAGTGCTGATCCCCATGAATTAAAGAACCTGGCGGAGGATTCTTCCTATGCGAAGACACTGGCACTGATGCGTGAAGCGATGCATGAATGGGAACGTGACACGGGAGACCGGGTTCCTGAATTGCGCACGGCTGATGAATTTGACCGCCGATACGGCAAGCCAACTCCGGCTCGGGTTCGTCCCCGCTGGTCAAAAAAGAAAATGGTTAAGGCCGGCCTCACGGCACCCTGAGTTCGGCGGTTTCTTTTTTATTTCATCACGGAGAATCAGGCGGCAATTGCCAACAGGTTCTCGGCATGTTTGCGGGCTGAAGTTGTGTTTCCTCCAAGCATTCGCGCGATTTCGTCAATCCGCTCGTCGTTTTCGATTTTGCATAGGCGTGATCTTGTCCTCCCGTCACTACTGAATTCCTTGCTTACGGCGTAGTGGCAGTTTGCCAGTGAGGCGACTTGGGGAAGGTGGGTGATTGCTATGACCTGATGATGGTTGCCAAGGGATGCCATTTTGGCTCCGACAGCCTGAGCGATTTCCCCTCCCACGTTGGCGTCAATTTCATCGAATACCAAGATCGGCACTGCGTCCTCATTGGCGAGAGTGCTTTTTATTGCAAGCATGATACGTGACATTTCGCCGCTGGAGGCGATTATGCGCAGAGGCTTGGCTGGCTCACCAGGGTTTGGGGAGAACATGAATTCAATATTTTCATTTCCGGTTTGGGCGGGCTTATCGAGTTGTTCGAGGGCTACCTCAAAATGCGCCCGCTTGAAACCAAGCTCTTCTAGATGACTGCTGATTTTCCCTGCAAGTTTCGGTGCTCCACGCTTCCTTTTCGCGGAGAGTTTCCTCGCGGCTAACTGCAGCTCATGCTTGGCTGTGGTAATTTGTGTGGAAAGTTCCTCCAGTTCTTCTCCTCGGCTTTCGATACGCATTAGCTTTTTGTCTGCGCGATCCTTGAACTCAAGAACTTCTGAGATATCGCTACCGTATTTGCGTTTCAGTGTTTCAATGAGATTGACGCGATCCCTGAGAGCCTCCATGCCGGTTGCGTCGACCTCTAGGTTTTCCGCATAATCTCGGATGTTGCTTTCTAGTTCCTCAAGCTCGATCAGGGCAGTATCAAAGCTACCCGTGAACTGGACAGTGGCAGGGTCATTTTTTTCCAGGTCCCTTATCATGCGCGTGATTTCCGAGAGGCTTGAGATTGCTGAATTGTCACTGCCGCCCAGTGCCAGTGTGATGCGTCCGGCAGTTTCTACAAGGTGACTGCTGTTAGCTGCCACCTTGTAGCCGCGCTCGAGTTCCTGTTCTTCTTCGGGTTTAAGGTCAGCATTTTCAATTTCTGCGATCTGGTGCTTCAGGAGATCTATTTCCTGTTCGTTTGCCCGTTCGGAATTCACCAGCTCATCGTATTGGGTTTGAAGGTTGTTCAATCGACGATATGCTTTTGTGCAGCAGGTAGCTTCCCGGGTGGCATGCGTGTAGGCATCGAGCAGGGCAAGTTGCCGCTCGCGTGAAAGAAGCGACTGGTGATCGTGAGGGCCGTGCAGATCGACGAGAAGTTCCCCAAGTTGCTTGAGCACAGAGAGCGTTACAGGGGAGCAGTTGACGAATTGTTTATTGCCGGAAGAAGTGTCAATTACCCTTCTTATTACCAGTTGGTTGTTTTCGCATGAGGCAAGGCCGGCAGCCTGGAGAACTGAATTAACGGGTTCTGCTTTCTCAAGATCAAAGACCGCCTCGATAGAGCACGCATCACAACCCGTTCGCACCAGGTTTTGGTTGGCGCGTTCACCGACGATCAGCTTGAGGGCGCCGACAATGACTGACTTGCCGGCACCAGTTTCACCGGTAATGCCGATGAGACCGTTACCGGTTTCCCAGAGGAGATCCTCAACAAGTGCGAGATTGTTTATTTTCAGCAGCCTTAGCATGAGTCTATTAAGAAGGGTTTGATTTTTTCTTACCCGGAGAATACGTTCTTTTGAACAAGAGTTCAAATGAACATTTAAATTCACTGAAAATGGTTATTCCAGGTTCCACTTTGGAGCCCTGACACGTATTTTTCGCGATTTTAGGCGAATATTTCAATTTTGATGAAGTTCGTCCTTGATGGGAAGGCGTTGTTGGCTGAGGAGCGGTTGTCCATTCTTCCGGCCACATTGCAATGCCTGGCTTTCGATTAACTTTTCTTGGGACCGGGACCTCGGTAGGGGTTCCGATGATCGGTTGTGTTTGCGCAACCTGCACCTCTGAGGATCCGCGTGATCAGCGATTGCGTTGCTCGATACTTGTTGAGACGCCGGAATTATGCCTGTTGGTAGATGCGGGACCCGATTTGCGCCAGCAATGTCTGCGAGCGCGCATCTCCAGGCTGGATGGCGTATTAATCACTCATCCCCATGCCGATCATGTCATGGGATTGGATGACCTGCGGCGTTTCACTGCCGGGAGGGATGACACCCTGCGGGTTTTTGCCAGGGCCTCGTGCCTGAGTGCCCTGAAAAAAATGTTTTTTTATGTATTTGACGGGCAAAACCGTTATCCAGGTTATTTTAAGCCCGATCCATGTGTCTTGGAGGGGAAACTGGACATTGGTGATTTGGAGGTTGTGCCAATTGGCGTTGAGCACGGCAACGTTGAGTGCGTGGGGTTTCTTTTCCGCTATGCCGGGAGCTCTGTTTTAGCTTACTTGCCTGATTGCAAGCACATCCCTCAGGCTGGCATGGAGGCGCTTTCCGGGGTCGATTGCCTAGTGATTGACGGATTGCGTCCACGACCGCACCCTACGCATATGAGCATTGATGAAGCTGTTGCCATTTCCGCTGAGCTTTGCCCGGGGATGACGTGGTTAACTCATCTTTCCCATGAGGTCCTGCATGCCCGCGAAGAGGAGGCCCTGCCCACCGGGGTGAATATCGCCTATGACGGGCTCAAGTTAAGCCTTTAATCCGTTATTTGCCGAGAGGATGTCC
The DNA here is from genome assembly GCA_963933075.1 of uncultured Verrucomicrobiaceae bacterium. GTDB lineage: Bacteria > Verrucomicrobiota > Verrucomicrobiia > Verrucomicrobiales > DEV007 > CACIUL01. Next base: position 17,542 of record CAWVVE010000003.1, read on the forward strand.
GCTGTGGCATGGCAATGACGGCGCGGAGATTGTCGTGCAGGGAATTGCGCAACTACTGGGCACTATACAAAAGAGAGCAAAGGGATTGCCAGTTGAACGAGTCTGTCCTCTGCAGGCCTGTCTCCGTGGTGTCTAGAACTGCCTAATTGAGTGCAGCCGCTCCCTGCAGGGGGCAGTGCTTTTTACAGGGAACCGGTTTCAGGTGTCGGGGCAGGAGCTGCTTGTGTCTTCTGATTCTGGATTTGTGGAAGGACGTTGGCAACCCGTTCCTTCATTTCCTTGCCTGGCTTGAACTTTACGATGGCACGAGGCGGTATGATCACATCAGTGTCTGGCTTATTGGGATTGCGCCCGATTTTCTGTTTTGTTTCACGAACCTGGAAAGATCCGAAATTGCGAAGAACCACCTCATCTCCACCGGCAAGTGTCGTGGTAATGGTATCAAGGGTTTTTTGGATGACATCGAAGACCTGTTGCTGAGTCATTCCTGTTTCGTTGCTTATTTGCACAACTAGGTCGCGTTTTGTGACAGTCTTCATTAAGTGATAAAAGGATAATATTGATGGGTCTTTATACGGTTATTGAAGAACTTTAATGTATCTATTGATTAATGCTTCTTCGTGAACCTCAAATGATCGGGGGGCTCAAACACATAGCGATCCCGAGGGGTTTGGCAAAAGAAATTTTGCGCTTCTGTGCAATTGTTTTCGATTAACGACTTACAACCATTCCGAGGCAGTCCGGAAATGTGTTTTTGCGACCTCAAAAAGGATGGATTTCCCGTGTTTTTCCACCAATTTTCCGGCGGTTTCCCTCACTGCCGTTGAAGCCCCTTTTGGGATTGTCAGCCCGTATTCCGCTGATGTTTGTTCAATCCACCAGACGAATTTATCCCGGGCCAGTATGGAGGCTGCTGCCACGGTGATATCCGATTCCGCCTTGGTGCGCTGTTGCAGATGGATTTTCCGTCCGCTTTCACCCAAAGCAGATTGGAGACGTGAAGGATTGGCAAACTGGTCGCTTAGTGCGCGCTGGCAGTCCGGCCGTTTGGCACATAATTTTTCAATGACCGCTGCATGTCCCCATGCGAGCAGCTTGTTCAGGTTTCCAATTTTGTTGTAGAGCTCGTTGTATTTTTTCGGGCCGATCATAATGACCTCGTGGTCGAGTCCCGGGGTTTGGCGTATTAAGCTGGCCAGTTTCCTGATTTTGGGGTCTGCGATTTTTTTTGAATCCATCACTCCTGCATCAAGCAAGGTGCGGGCAGAGTCCCGGTCGGTATATGCACCGGCGATAACCAATGGTCCGAAAAAATCACCCTTGCCGCTTTCATCAATGCCGAAATGAGGCTCGAACATCTCCGGGTTGATTTCTTCTTCATAACCCAGTTCAGCGGCACCAAGGATTTCAGGCTCAAGAGTGAAGCGGACGAAGTCCTCGGTACCCTTGCCCTGTAACAATACCTTCGGTCCTTTTTCGTAGACGGTAACATGGATGGTTGCCCCGGTTGCCCCGGTTGCCGCGAATAAGGCATGAGGTTTTTCTTTGAAAATAAAACCGGATTGTTGCAGAATCATGCGCAGTTTATCCACCTGCGTATTGGTGAGTAAATGAGTATATGAAGTGATCGGTCGGGCCACACCGTGAACTAAACAGCAAGCCGATCATGTCACAACCGTCGAAGGGGAAGAAAGTGAACGAAAATCCTCCAATCAAGGATGTGGAAGGGTTGCGGGTCGCAATGACTTCTTGGTTTTCCCGTGTGGGCAGGGAGTATCCCTGGAGGGCGACGGAAGATGGTTATGAGATCCTGGTTTCCGAGATCATGCTGCAGCAAACGCAGGTGGCAACGGTGATAGGGCGTGGATATTATCACAGGTGGCTGGAGAAATTCCCGGATATCCACACCCTGGCAACAGCGGATGAAGAGTCAGTCCTGCGGGCCTGGGAGGGGCTCGGGTATTATTCACGTGCACGTAATCTGCAGAAGGCTGCAAGGTTGATTGTCGAGGAGTACGGGGGAGTTTTTCCACGCTCTTTGTCACAGATTGAGGCATTGCCGGGCGTTGGGCGTTATACAGCCGGAGCGGTGGCGAGTTTTGCTTTTAACGCTCCTGTCGCTGCCGTTGATGCCAATATTGCGCGCGTGTTGGCGAGGTTGTTTGATTTTCGTGAACGGATTGACACCATGCCTGCCCAAAGAAAGCTGCTGGCATGGGCGACCCGGTTGGTGCCGGAGGCTGGTGGCCGGATCTGGAATTCGGCATTGATGGAACTTGGGCAGCACGTATGCAGGGCAAGGTCAGTTGCCTGTGATCAATGCCCGGCTGCCCGCTGGTGCCGGGCATCCGAGCCGCTTGTCTTGCCGGTCAAGAAGACCCGCACGGCGCAAACCTCGATTGATGAGCATGTGTTGCTGGCTTTCCGGCGTAACAGGATGTTACTTCAGCAGGAGGTCGGGCGCCGGCGCAAGGGGCTATGGAAGCTGCCATCACGTGCGCTTGAGGAAATGTCCGGGCTATCACCGGCACACAAAGACCATTACACGATCACGCGTTACCGTGTCACGATGTTCATCTATGAACTCAAGGACGCCATTGCGCAGGAAAACGAGCGGTGGTTTACGCTGGAAGAACTTCCTAAGCTTCCGATGCCATCCCCCTATCGCCGCGTGGTGGCAGCTTATCTTGCCCGGCAGGGAAAGGCCATTGAATCTCGGTAGTGCCGTGCATGATATCAAGTATGAAGGGTGGTGTTAGCAGCTCTTCGAGGATGGTGCGGTTGGAGATACTGGCGGCATCGCGCGCATCTGTAACGTGGTTTAAAACAATCCCGGAGAGATGCAGGCCAATGGATCGTATAGCATTGACGGTCAGTATCGTATGATTAATGGCGCCGAGCCGGTTGTCGACAACCACCAGCACCGGCAAATCCAAATCCACAACCAGGTTGGCCATCGAGTATTCTGCGGTTATCGGCACGGCCCAGCCGCCGATTCCCTCTACCAGAACATGCTCATACTGCTTGGCCAAGGCATGATAAGCTGTCTTGATTGCCGGGATGTCAGCCTTGGTGGTCTCAATCATGGAGGCGGCCATCGGGGCAGCAGGATTTTTAAAGAATACCGGGTTAACGGCATCTATAGAGGAGGGCTTTGGGCAACTGGATGCAGCAAGATCCTCTGCATCTGTGCGTTGCCCGCACGCAATCGGCTTGAACCCTGCTGCGCTGCACCCGAGCCTTTCCAGAGCACCGAGCAGTAGCCGGGTGACATAGGTTTTACCAACCTCTGTACTGGTGCCGGTGATGAATAGTTTCAAGGCCTGAGGGATAGTGGGTAATTCAGGGTTATATCAGCTTTTCCTCAGACTCGTCTTGAGGGGTTGATGTCAATTTTACGGGAAAAAATTAAGAGCTGTGAATCCCGCGACGGGAATGCGTGATTAGAACTATCAAAGAATACGGTTATACACAATTGAGAAAGCCAAGTAAATGGCCAAAGCAATCAAAAGGCACCTGTAGTGCCCCGCGCCACAGAAGAAACGGTAATGCGAAAAGGATCAGTCCCAGCCACCTGTAAATCGCACCGGATAGAATTGCAGGGAGAGATTACGAGAGGGGCCGTTATAGAATGGGCACCTGCCCTGAAACAAAGCCTGCCTGTTACAGGCCAATCTGTTCCATCACTGCCTCTGCGATCTTCTCTGCCCGGGAAGTAATGTAGTCGGCATCTTTGCCCTCGACCAGGATGCGCATTTTAGGTCCTGTTCCCGAGTAGCGCATGAGTACCCGGCCGGTATTTCCGAGTTCTTTCGCGGTCTCTATAACCAGTTGTGTCGCATTGAGTGTTGAGATATCTGGTTTGGATCCAACGGCGACGTTAATCAACTTGTGCGGGAATTTCCGTAACACCTTGCGTAATTCTGAAAGCGGTTTCCCGGTTTCCTTCATCACTCGCAGTGCCGCCAGGGCAGCGAGAATGCCATCTCCGGTGGTGTTATGGTCACGGCAGATGATATGGCCACTTTGTTCACCACCGAAATTGGCCCCTATTTCGCGCATGCGGTTGATCACATGGCGATCACCGATTTCGGTGCGCTCTATTTTCCCGCCGCATGCCGCTATACACTCATCCAGGCCGAGATTGCTCATTTTCGTGGCAACAAGTGTATTGGCCGCCATTCTGCCGGTTTGCAGCAGATGACAGCCAATAAGTGCCATTAACTCGTCGCCATCAACAGGCACAGCCTTCTCATCGCACATTAGAATGCGATCAGCATCCCCATCATGGGAGATGCCCACATCCGAGCCGTCGGCCTTGACCTTTTCTGCAATTATTCCGGGATGAGTGCACCCGCAATTGACGTTAATGTTATTACCACTGGGGGTATCAAAGTGTGTTACAAGATCAGCACCGAGCCTTGCGAGAATTTGTGGGCTGGTAACCGAAGATGCCCCGTTTGCAGTATCGAGACTGATTTTCAGGCCGGCAAGGGGACAATTACCGGCATCCTGGGTAAGGGAGGATACCGCCATTGATATGTAGCGTTGTGCGGCATCCGTGAGGGGTTCGCTCTGGCCGACCCAGGCATTACCGGCGAGGTTGCTGTCCGGCCACTCTTGTCCTGAGAGCATGAAGGCTCCGATGTCCATTTCCTGCTCATCAGAGAGCTTGTAGCCGTCTCCCCCGAAGAACTTTATGCCGTTGTCCTCCGGAGGGTTATGGGAGGCGGATATCACGATTCCAAGATGTGCACCGGTTGCCCTGACAAGCATGGAGATTGCCGGGGTCGGAACCACGCCGGCCAGCATGACGTCCATACCCACGGAGTGCAGCCCGGAGGCGATCGCGCTTTCAAGCATGTCCCCGCTGCGCCGGGAGTCCTTGCCGATCACAGCGTGTGGACGGGTTGCAGTGTTATTGCCAGTTGGCGGGCTTAGCTTGGTCGCAATGACCTGGCCGAGAAGGAGTGCCCTCCCGGGTGTCAGGGCGCCGGTGTTCACGCAGCCGCGAACACCATCAGTGCCAAAGAATTTCTCGGGAGAGGACATTCGATATTTGGATTTTCTGGTAAGCCTCAAGAATTCACCCGGACAGGCCTAGGCCCCTGCTGAATCAGGCCTCATTGGTGGGAGTGTTGTTTCCAGTGGCCTTGTTTTTCACGCTGGATTTTTCGCCTTTTGGCTTTGGGGGATCGCCAGGGCTGGCAACCGGTTCCGGCTTGCTCTCGGTTTCGTCTTCCACTTCGAGTAATTCAAGGAGGCGCTTGTGGAATGCCTCAGGCTCAAGGCCGCGTTCTAATTCTCCGGCGTGGGCCAGCGAAAGTTCCCCGGTCTCCTCAGATACTATAATGGAGATGGCGTCTGATTCCTCAGTCAATCCAAGGCCTGCGCGGTGTCGCAAACCGATGCGGTGGTCACTAATCTCCTTTTGACTTAACGGCAGGACACAAGCGGCACTGATCACCTTGCCTTCACGGAGGATGACGGCGCCATCATGGAGCGTGGTTTTGGGATGGAATATCGTGAGTAGCAGTTCCGGAGAAAACCTGGCATCAAGTTTAACCCCTGTTTCAAGGTGGGGATTGAGTTCTATGCCCCGTTCAATGGCGAAGAGCGCGCCGTAACGCTTGGCTCCAAGCTGGCGAACGGTGTCGGCGAGGTTATCAATGAATTCCTTGTTCTTGCCCTCAGAGAAGAACAGGAACCCGCGGTTGCCCAGATCGGCCAGCGTACGGCGCACTTCCGGCTGGAATGCGATAATAATTGATACGGCAAAGAAGAAAGCGAAGCCGAATACCATCCAGCGAACGACGATCAGTTCGAAGGCATAGGATGTCAGCA
>CAWVVE010000004.1:0-23252 GCA_963933075.1 uncultured Verrucomicrobiaceae bacterium
TGCCGTCCCAATGGTCGGAGTTGTTGTTGTGGTCCCAGGTGCCGTCCAGGGCCGCGGTGGCACTGGACGCCGAGGTATTGCCCTCAAAGAGGTAATCCCACCCACCTCCGGGTGGCAGGTAATCCTTGCAGAAACCGGTTGCGACAATCGTAATCGCACCGAAAAGATGAAGTTGTAGGGGGGACATGATCGGTATTGGGCTATTCCTCTATAAGGACCGGGATATACCTTGATGATAATAGCCCATAAAGAGCATTAAGGTCAAATAAGCGATTGCTGCTCAAAGGACATCCTACTATTTCCTTCCCATCCAGGCACAGGAAGTAACGCCTCCCGCAAAAGACCCTGAGTCGGTCGATGTATGGTTACTCAGGAGCCAATGGTTAGCTGCCTGCGGGCAAGGGAGCTGACTGCTCCGGCTGCAGCAACCCACCCCCGGAAAAAAAATGTCGCCGTCAAGGTCACCCTTAGCCAGGTAATCTTCGAGAATGAGACTTTCTGGAAACCCAAAAAATAACGCAGCCCGGTTCCGCCGGTGCCAACCCGGTGGAAGAATTTGCGGGAAGGGATGAATGGCGACCCGTACGGGACTCGAACCCGTGTTGCCGCCGTGAAAGGGCGGAGTCCTAACCACTAGACGAACGGGTCGTTCATTAAGCGATTCGGACATTATCGGCAAGACTCCCATTTGCAAGCAGGAATCACAGCAAGAATTCGCTTTAATTCCCAAGAATTGCCATTGCGCTGCGCTGCGCTGCCCCCCGGTGGACTGACATCGCCTTTTTTGCCTGCTCCACCATGGTTTGGTCATTGTCCGCAGCCTCAAGTGCAACCTTCAGCCGATTCTCCAGTTCATGCTCATTCCCCACCTGCATCCCACACCCATGCGCGGTGAACAAATCCACCAAAGCCGCGAAATTTTCCATGTGCGGCCCGAAAAATACAGGCTTGTCGGCAAACACTGCTTCCACCGGGTTCTGGCCCCCGTTAGCCAGAAAACTTTTCCCTATCACCACCAGGTCAACAACGTAATACCATGCCCCGAGTTCTCCCGTGGTATCGATGATTAGGCAGTCATATTCTCCGCAATCTTCCCCCTCATCGACTCTCATCTCACTTCTCAGAGCCGGTTTGAGCCCGATCCCGCGCAAATCGGCGAGCACTTGCTCCAGCCGCTCGACGTGACGTGGAGCAACCACAAAAAATAGATCCTGGAAGCGCTCACGAAGCCTGCAATATACATTCCCTATCAACGCCTCCTCCCCAGGATGGGTGCTGCCGGCCAACAGAATTCGTCTCGGTATTCCACCAAGTTGTTCAGAAAGAAGTGCGCTGAAGTTCTCCACCTCAATGGGTTGGGTAACTCCATGCGAATCATACTTAATCGAGCCGAAATGCATGATGTCACCATCTTCAACACCAAGTTCCCTCCAGCGCGCGACATCTTCCTCTTCTTGAACACACACCCGGGTCAGCATCGCAAATACAGGAGCCGCAAGAAACCGGAATTTTCGGTAATACCGCTCGGACTTCAATGAGAGCCGGGCACTTACAAGAGACACCTCCACGCCACGCCGACCTGCACCATGCGCAAGGTTGGGCCACACTTCCGCCTCGACAAGCACCATGGCCCGGGGATCAATCACCTTCAATGCCCTGCGTGTAACCGGCCACAGGTCAACCGGGTTGTATATCGCAACATTTACATCACTTTGCTCGGCAATGGCAAATCCGGTAGGCGTTGTGGTGGAAATCACAATTGACAAGTCGCCGTCAATATCACGAAGCGCGGCAACCAGTTTCCTGGCAATATTCACCTCACCAACGCTCACCGCGTGGATCCATACCGGACGATCAAGATTTTCGAGAATTTCTCTTTTCCTTGCCGAATAGATGCCTAGACGCTCACCGAAACCTCTACCATAACTTCCCCTCCGCAACATTTTGGCCAGGTATCCCGGGATCATCAGCAAAAGAGCCAATGGCAATAATAGATTATAGATAAGGAGTATGATCCGGAGATGCATCAGTATGCGTGTAGGGAAACCGCTCAAGAACTTACTCGACGAAAGAAAACAAGCCGGGTGTCACCATAATTACGGCTCTCCAGTCTTTCCAATCGCTCATTAACCGGATACTCATCCGGACTCTTGCGTGATTCAAGGACAAGTATCGCGCCCTCGCTCATCATGAGGGGAAGATCCGCCGACCCAGCCAGCCCGGCTGCCAGGTTAACTCCCCCGTTCTTCTGATACGGGGGATCAGCAAAGATCACATCAAATTGCCCATGCCCCGACTGCAGAAAATGCAATGCCTCCGCAATCTTCACAACACCTCCAGAAAGCCCGCTTTTGGTAAGATTGGCACGTATCGTCACGCCGGCCGCTTTCTCACAATCCACAAAGAGACAGGACTCTGCACCCCGACTCAGCGCTTCAATGCCAAGCGCCCCTGAACCGGCAAACAGGTCCAGGCAGCGCGCCCCGGGCAAGCGATCCGCAATCATCGAAAACAATGCCTCGCGAACACGATCCGAGGTAGGGCGAACATCGCCCGCAGTTGGAACCTGCAACGGAATACCCCGTGCAATGCCGGCAATAACTCGCATCCTGACAATCTATCAACTCTACGGGTGAATTACGCTAACCATTATAAACTATTGAATCTGCTCATGGCCGCCTGGTAATGGCCATCTTCCGGAACTCTTTCATCATCAACCAGAAGGTTTCTCCATCATATTCCCCCTGGCGCACTTGAACCTTAAGATAGCGCCGATCGCTGCCGGCGAGAATCTCAAGTTCAACTCCGGCCTCTGCAACTTCAAATAAACTGACCCCCTCCACAGAAACCGGCCCGCCCCCCGATGACCGGAAATCATATTCACGCAGATCGTCCAGATGTTCAGACACCGCAAAACCCATGGCAGGATGAATTTCCCAGCGACTGCCTGCCTTTATTTGATCATCGGAACTCACCAGCCCCGGAGGAACCTGCAGATCAGCAAGCATGATGCCCAGCCTTGCCGCAGCAAGGATTCCCGCCAGGAAAACCATCACCTTTGCCACAGGGTACAAATAACGTCGTAAAAACAATCGGCCTTGCCACCTTGCTGCAGCTGCTCTCACCATGGCATCATTGGATCTTTCCTGAAATCCTCCTGCTGTACTGCTCTAGCACCCGGCGTTCCTCATCAGTGAGGTTACCCATGCCCTCCTCGCTAATCTTTTCAAGCAGGGTATTGATCCGGTTCATGGCAAACTCATCGGTTTCAATAACTACGCCATCAACTTCCTTCACGAGGGTTGTCGATACAATCTTTCCACCTTGTGAGAATCTGCTGCCCCCTACCCTTCCCAACCGACTCTTTCCCCGCCTGTGTGAAGATCGGGGAATAATTCCCATTCCACGCAACCTTGCCATCCTGACATAAAGCCAGCCAGCCATCGCGCCGCCAAGATGCGCCGCATGACCCACGCCGGAAACCATCGGGACATTCTTGGTAACCAATAAATCTATCACCAGAAAAAACACTGCAAGGCCGACAAGTGAACAAGCCAGGTATTTCATGCGCAAGCGCAAAGGAATCACGAAAAAAAGCAACAGGGAAACCTCCTGCTCGGGGATGAGTGCTGCAAGTGCTACAAGTAAACCGAAGGCACAAGCGGATGCCCCGACCACCGGTGTTGACGGGTTCCCAAGAAGGGAGAACACAATCTGGGCAAGGCCTCCTAACAAGCCTGCAAAAAGAAAGGCTAAAACCAGATGCTTCTCACCGGCGATCGTCTGCAATCCGCTCCCGCAGGCAAAGATGAGGATCAAGTTACACAAAATATGCAGGAGGCTGCCATGCACAAACATATAGGTAAACAGGGTCCAGACATGCCCCTGCGAAAATACCAGTTCCGCGCTCGCTCCACCTGCGGGCATGAACTCTGTTCCTCGGTTGCCATGAGCATCAACGGTTGGAATGAACTCTCCCCATAAATTAAATAAATACTGTATAACAAATACACCAACATTAATGGCAATCAGGATCGCCAGTAGCGACCAGCGTCGGCGGGATTTCCGGCGCCCGCTCCCCCAGCCGGGGCTGACAGGCTGCTCAGAACGCATGTAATCTCGATCTCCTAATCCCATGTCTCAGAGGGTTTTTTACGAATTTGACTCCACCTAGTGATATTCCGGGAAAGTTTTTAGAATGAAGCACAACGAATCGAACTTGTCGAACCACGGAGCTCACCGCCCTAGACATCTTCGCCCAATCAGTCTATCCTGCCCTTATATTCGAGACCTCTGTCCCTGAATGAAAGCTTGTCTAACCGCCATTCTCGTCTGCGCCGCGGGCCTTTCCTCACAGGCTCAGGAACAGCCGCAGAACACCAAGGCACTCAACCAACATCCTGCAACGTTAGTCACCTTCGACTATCTGAGGAATGCCATGGGGCAGAATTGGCGTAAAGCGGGTGCTCTCATGGAATTCGCATCACTCGAGACACTCAAGACACGCTATATCGATCGCATAAAGGCATCTGCGACACTGAATGACGAAATCTTTCTTGTTCGCCGGCTGGACTGCAGCAACCTGAGTGAAGTGAAGAAACTCGATCCGCTAGAGTTCTACGTCCGTTACCATGAAGGCATCCAGAAGCGCTTTAATATTGATCAGGAAAAACTGAAAAAGATCCTGGACAGCTTGGGTGTCAAAGTGCTAAGCCTGGCTGAGGAAACAGTCAGCTCCAAGGAGTATTGCCACGTTCTGGTTCGTACCCGCCATTCCAACGGGGATAAACAGATTTCCGCCCTAGACATGGTCTCACTGCTGAAAATCGACGGTAAATGGAAAGTAACCACCACTGCCGAGGAACCGGTCGTCAAGAGCCTGAAAGCAGCCTCTGAATAAGGTCCCTAGGTAGCCTAACCAACGCTGCAATTGGGAGCATCACCCCGTTTGCCAAAAAAAATCGGCCCATCAGTTGTTTGGGCCGATAAATCCTCTGTCAGGATTTTCCACACTCCCACTTTCCTTGGAATGGCCGTTTTTCACGGTCTAGGAATCCATAAACAAGTCAACTTAGGAGAAAAGTTGCATTTTTCGACCATGAATATTTCCCTTAAGGGTTTATTTGTCATTATTTTATTCATTTTCATTGAAGAAATTGATTTTGCTACGATGCTTAACCGTAATTTCGTCAATTTTCACCTCATCTCACTATGAGCAACACAAAATTGGATGGCGCCCAAGCCCTCATCAAAACTCTCAATGATCTCGGCATAGAGTATATCTTCGGCTATTCCGGAGGTGCTGCCCTGCCTATTTTTGATGCGCTGGAAACCGTAAGTGGCAATATCAAATTTATTCTCAGCCGCCACGAGCAGGGAGCCTGCCATATGGCAGATGGCTACGCACGGGCAACCGGCAAGCCCGCCGTGGTGCTTGTCACCAGCGGACCCGGCGCCGGCAATACCATTACCGGGATCATGACCGCACAAATGGACTCTATACCGATGATCATCATCACCGGTCAACAGGTCACCTGGATGCTCGGCAAGGATGCTTTTCAGGAAGCGGATACTTTCGGCATCACAATGCCGGTGGTTAAACATAACTTCCTGGTTCGTGAAACCAACTCCCTTCCCCGGATCGCCAAGGAGGCCTATCATATCGCCACCACCGGACGCCCGGGGCCGGTTCTCATCGATGTTCCCAAGGACATCAGCCAAAGTGAATTCACCGGAGACCTTGACCCGGATATTGACCTGCCGGGTTACCATCCGGAAACCGCATTTGAAATCAACGCCGAGGCAGTCACCCGTGCTGCTGAAATTATATCACACGCAAAAAAACCGGTCATCCTCGGCGGCCACGGCGTAATGATAGCCCGTGCCGATGCCGAGTTGATGGAACTGGCAACCACGCTCAATTGCCCGGTAACAACTACGCTACTTGGCAAGGGGATTTTCCCAGAGACTCATGAATTTTCCCTTGGGATGCTCGGCATGCACGGCACTGCATACGCTAACAAGGCGATAGTCGAGTGCGACCTTATCATCAATGTCGGGTCGCGCTTTGATGACAGAATTATAGGCCAGGCCGATAAATTCGGAGCACTTGCAAAAATTATACATATCGACATTGACCCCTCGGAAATGAACAAGATGATCCACCCGGATGTGGAGATCGTCGGCGATGCCAAGGCCGCCCTTAAGGCACTTAATAAACAAATAAAGCCCCTTGAGACATCCAGCTGGTTGGCCACCCTAGATGGCTACAAGAAAAAATTTCCTCTCGCCTACCGCAAGAAGGGCGGCCTGCGCATGCAACAGGTGCTCGATGAACTCTACCAACTCACCGGGGGGAAGGCAGTGGTAACAACCGATGTCGGACAACACCAGATGTGGGCCGCACAATTTTATAAAACCGATGCCTCATTTAACTGGCTGAGCTCCGGCGGGGCGGGAACAATGGGATTCGGATTTCCGGCTGCCATCGGCGCACAATTCGCCCGCCCGAATGATATCGTTGTCGCCGTGGTCGGCGATGGCGGATACCAAATGACGCTTTGCGAACTTGCAACCGCAGCACTGCATAAATTGCCCGTGAAGATCCTGGTTTTAAACAACCACTATCTCGGGATGGTGAGACAATGGCAGGAGCTCTTCTTTGATAATCGCGAATCCGGTGTCAACCTTGAGGGCAACCCAGACTTTGTAAAACTCGCCGAAGCCTACGGCATTGCGGGATTCAACATCAAGCGACCTGCCGACGTCGGCAAGATCCTTCAGAAAGCCCTGGATTACAATGATGGGCCCTGTGTCATCAACGCTGAATGCATCAAGACGGAGAACGTGTTTCCCATGATCCCCGCCGGCGCTGCTCTTGAGGATATGCTTGTTGAGCCGCCAAAGCATAAAATGGCCAAGCCAATAGGCTCCACGTAACCCGCTGAACCGCGAAAAAAATCTTCCTGCCATGTCCAGAGACATTCTTACCAGCGATTCCTCACTCGCGCCATTGCCCGACATTGTGGGGGGCCACACCCTGAGCATGTTTGTCAACAACCAGCCCGGTGTATTGATGCGCATTTGCCAGGTATTTGCCCGCAGGGCATACAACCTTGACTCTGTTGTTGTCTCCCGCGGTCGCGACCCGCAATTTTCCCGCCTGACACTTGGCATCAGCGGAGATCCGGCCGGCTTGGAGCAGATCATCAAGCAATGCAACAAGCTCATCGATGTTATTCACTGCTTTGAGCATGACGAAAGTGAATCGGTCACCAGAGAACTGGCCTTGGTCAAGGTCCTGATTGATCCTGGTGACAGGGCTGAGGTTCTCCAGATTCTTGAGCATTTCGGCGCCAAGACCGTGGATCTTGGTGTTAACTCAATAATTGCAATGATATACGGGAACTCAGACAAGGTGGATGCCGCAGTGCACCTGCTCTCGAAGTTTGATATCGTCGAGACCGTGCGAACCGGAAAAGTGGTCATGGCACGCGGCGAAGCCACCACCTAGAAGTCCTCTCGAATTTTTAAATGAGAAAGAATAAACAGCTTGCCCCATTCCCCCACCGCCCCTTCTGTTGCGCAACTTATGGTTTTTGAAGAATTAGGCCTTTCGGAAAAGGTCATGGTAGGCGTTGGCAATGCCGGATATGAAACTCCTACGCCCATTCAGGCGCAGGCCATCCCTATTGCTATCGAAGGCAGGGATGTTGTTGGAGCATCACAAACCGGCACCGGGAAAACCGCGGCATTTGCCCTGCCGATACTGCATCGTCTGGAGGAACACGGCGAACTGCGTTGCCTGATCCTTGAGCCGGTACGGGAACTGGCATCACAGGTTCTGGATAATTTTGAGATGCTGGGCAATGGCACAGACTTGAAGAGCCTGTTGATACACGGCGGCGTTGGCTACGGAAAACAACTCGATGGCCTTGAAGCCGGTGTGGATATCCTCATTGCCACACCCGGCCGCCTGCTCGACTTGATGCAGCGAGGATCGGTTAAACTCGATAAGATTGAAATACTGGTTCTCGACGAGGTAGACCGCATGCTTGATATGGGCTTTCTGCCCGATGTTCGTCGCATCGTCAACAAAACCCCAAGCTCCCGCCAAACACTTTTCTTCTCGGCAACCATGCCGCCCTCCATCGAGGGTCTCGCTCAGTGGGCGCTGAATGATCCCGTCGAGGTGGAGATCGGGCAAAGGCAGGGAGTCGCCGAAAATGTCAAACACGCTTTCTATCCCGTTGCAATCGGGCAACGGGAGGAACTTCTGCTTGCCCTGCTCAAGCAAACCGACTTCCACAGCGTGATGATCTTCACACGCACCAAGCGGGATGCCGATTCCCTGGCAAAACTTCTGGCAAAGGAAGACGGTAATTACAGTATTACTGTCATGCACTCCGATATCCCGCAGAGGGACCGGGAAAAGGCACTGATTGGTTTCAAAAGTGGTGATTTTGATGTCATCATTGCTACTGACCTTGCCGCAAGGGGGATTGATATCAGCGGAGTCTCCCACGTCATCAACTATCAGGTTCCCGAGAATGCCGAGGATTACGTGCATCGTATCGGTCGCACCGGGCGGGCCAACAGTGAGGGAGATGCCTTTACCCTGCTTGACGCCGAGGAGATCAGTCATGTCGCCTCGATTGAACGCTTCATCGGCCAAAAGGTGGAACGGCGAAGGGTTGAGGGCTTTAACTACCATTATTCCACCCTTCTTGATGAGGATGCGCCAACACCTGAAAAACTGGCGAAAATCTTCAGCCGGCGCAAAAAGGGAAAAAGCAGGCGAAGACGGCGCTAAAAACGGACTTTCGTTTTTAGGTTTCAGATTTGCATTTTTTAGGCGAATGGTATCGCGTGCGTGTCCTTTCGATTGACCCCGCCTTGCGCAAAACCGGTTTTGCCGTAATCGAGCGCCGTAATGATGAAACTTTCGGGGCCTTGACCTACGGGACCATCCGCAACCCGCCGAATATTCTGCAATCGGCATGCCTGGTAAATATCCGCAGGGCATTGGAAAAGGTGATCAGTAAACACTCGCCTGAAGTTTGTGCCGTCGAATCAGTCATCTATGTACAAAGTTACAAGACAGCAATTACCATGGGAGCAGCCCGGGCAGCTGCAATCATCGCAGCAGCCGATCGTGACCTTCCTGTCTACGAATACGCACCAAAGCGGGTCAAGCAGGCAATTGTCGGCAAAGGCGGTGCAGACAAGAGGCAGGTGGCATTCATGATCCGCTCAATCCTGCGACTGGAGGAGGATCCCTCCCCGGACGCTGCCGATGCCCTTGCAGTAGGCATGGCCCACTTCTACAACGGTGAAGGCACCGACAAGCTTACCGGTAAGCAAGTCAACCGCCTTTAGTCCAACGGCCATGAATGCTGCCCACCAAAAAATGGAAAAACAGTGGCTTGGGAGGATATCCTACGATAAAGGCCTCACTCTCCAGGATGACGCCGTGGCAAGGCGCCGGGAGGGACAAATGCCCGATACCGTATTCATGCTGGAACACGATCCGGTTTACACCATCGGTCGCACCAATGATCGCAGTAGTCTCAACGAAGGATCCTCCGCGCTTCCTTATCCTGTTTTCGAAACCAATCGCGGCGGCAAGGCAACCTATCATGGTCCCGGCCAACTTGTAGGTTATCCCGTCATTGACCTTCGCTCATACGGCCAGGACTTGCATACCTACCTGCGCTCAATCGAAAGGGCACTGGTTAATTCCTGCAGCCAATTCGGGGTAAACGGCACCACCCGCGAAGGTTTAACGGGCGTCTGGTGCGAAGATCGCAAAATTGCCTCAATCGGTATTGGTGTCCGCCACTGGATATCAATGCACGGATTTGCAATCAACGTCTGCGGTGATCTCGCCCCCTTTGAGCATATTACCCCCTGTGGTATTGGCGGAATCAAGATGACTAGCATCAGCCGTGAAGCCGGTAACGAGATAACCCTTCAGGAATTTGCCTCCGTTACCTTTTCATCACTGCAATGCGAACTGGCCTCGCTGAGGCAACCGGTCACCTAGCAAGGCCCATTCCCGCGCAGTCAGGGGGTAGTAACACGCAGCCTGAGGAAGGCAGTTGGTTGACTGTCGAACGCCTCCACCAAGCGGACAGTAACAGACTCGAATCCTGCACCAGCAGGTTCCGATTCAACCTGGATAACAGCGTCGCCTGCCTCTTCCCATAACCTGTTGTCAGGCGAAAAATCTACCGCATAACCAATATCGGAAGCATTCGTTCTCCGTCGATAGGACATTGTTAGATAGCTGTTGCCGGCAATCCTGATAGCTCCGGCAACAGGCATTACCGCCTGCACGCTCCCATCAGTCAACTCAGCTCCCAGAGCATAGGTCAACAGGTTGTTTAGTACGTCTCCACTCCTGATGGCCAAAGGGTCCACTTCCCCGCGGGCTGCCATCCAGGCAGCAAATTCCCCCGCTGCATCCTCAGCTCTCCCCGGGGATCCTCCAACCTGCAAGCTTGCCGTCCAGTCACCACCACTTGTAGTGCTGCCACCCGAGGGATTCATTAATACCAAAGAGGTTCCATCGCTATCCGGTGAGACCGGCCAGGGGTCCTCGTCACCATATTCAAAAGAAATCACCACTGCCCCCTGTGAATCAAGCAAAGTCACCACCTCTCCACCGTTATCAAGGCTTCCTCCAACCCATTGACCTGCAATAATGGGGTCAAATCCATTGCCGTAGCGGGATCGAAACGCCGCCAGGTCATTGACCACCAAAACATAAGATCCCGCCTCAATGAGAAGTTCACCGAAAACAAATTCATCAAAAGGTTCGCCCTGAGGAAAACTAAAATCCTTAAGATTAATTGCTGATGGTCCGGCATTATAGAGCTCAATAAACTCATATTGATCGCCTCCCTCAGGCTTATACATCACCTCGGTAATCACCAATTCACCTGCCAAAGGGGAAACCGATGACGAATCAGCAAGCGCGACATAATCAAAGAGCACATTAAGTATCTGCGGTGTCTCGGTTGCTGCAAACGGCCCCCCGGTAACCGCAACACTGCCCTCGGGAAGCGTTATCCGGTAAACCTCCTCAAACAAATCACCGGGACGCCATTCGAAAATAAGTTCATCACCCTGTCTCTGGATGCGCACAACCACCTCACTCGCTGCACTAAATGGTGATGAGAACAATTTTCCCGTCGTGGCCGCTGGCGTCACCTGGACAACGGCAAGCTCATCTCCGTTGCAATAGCCTATACCATAGCGGAACCGGCTGTCGTCACGCTCCACCTCCACCATTAAGCCACTCATGAACTCTCCGAACTGCAGGCCGTAAAGTTCCAGTTTTGTCTGCAGGATCCAATCCCCCTCATCCGGCAAATCCCGCCTGAGCCATGGATGAATGGTCCCCTCAAGGCCTCCCCCTCCAAGTCCTGAAGGATGCGCGGAAATATCCAGGTTTAAGCCCATTACCCGATCCGAACTGGCGGCACTGCCATTGTGCAAATCGACAGCAATCATGTTTTTCCCCTCGACGAGCAAACCGGAACCATCAACCGACACAACTGGTAACAATGCCTTCTCCTGGCTAATCGGTATATTAGTCGCCACCGTCTTCCAGCCAATATCCGCGGGTGCAGCAGGCAAGCGCACCCTGCCGACCTCCTGGCCGTTGATCCAGAACCGGGCCCCGTCATCAAGGATTGCATTGATAGAGATCAGCGAACCGATGGGATCCCTGTCAAACTCGAACTCCTTGCGGAAATAATAAGTTATTAATTGATTTGCGGTATCCCTCGCAAGCGGGGTTTGAAGGCCCGGGGCCTGGAAGGTTCCACTGTCATTACCAAAAATTCCAGGACCCGCCTTCCACGCTGAATCATCAAAGGCGGGGTCGGCAAACTGCGTGCCATAATCGATATTTTCATCAGAATATTTCCATGTGTCCCCAAGGCTGAGGTAATTAACCGGAGTCGGCAATTCAATCTGCGGCAACCCCAACGGGTAGGCCCTGTCCCCCGGCACCATGATGTGCAGCGCGCCTGACACTGTCGCAAGGGAATACCGAGACCCGTCCGGTGTATTATCCACAACCTCGAGGTTGTGTCCCTCCCAAGGGCCCTGGAGAAGATCGCCCCCGAAAGAACTGAAATCGCTGCCCGCAAAGACAAGCGCCTCCTTGGTTGCCCGCGACATATTGCCACTCGCGTCAGTAACTTCCACGGTGATTTGATAGCTGCCAGGACCGACAAAAGTAACGTCAACCTGGGCCCCATCACCGCTTAATGTCACTCCCTCGGGAGGAGCAGGCCAATGATAGGTCAGTTGTTCTTCCTCGGGGTCATAACTCCCGGATGCGTCAAGGGTCAATACTCCGCTCAAGGGGACATTACCGGAGTTGGGGCTCCCCTCAAGGACTGCCACCGGCGGGGAATTACCCCTCTTTGTAATATTGAACTCTTCACTGTGCACCACTACGCCCTCATGATTCACGCCTTCAACAGTAATGACGTTCGCACCAGACATCAGGAGAATGTCAGGCAGGGTCCATGCCGTGGTGCTTGTCCATAGAGCTTCGATCCCTGGTTGACCTGCAACCCGCACATCATAGACGCTGGAGGGCGAAGTTCCGGACAGGCTAACCGTATCCTCAGAAGTCGTTGCATTGTTCGTGGTGATGCGAAAATTCGTTGAAAAAGGAGCTCCTATGAAATTCCTGGTGTAAGACTCCCGACTGTTGAACCAACCGTTATAATGGCTCACTGTCATGGTAACACCGGTTCCCTGGACAGACTGCCTTTCAAACTCCATCCACGCAGCGGTACGGGCAGAGCCCTTGGTGTAGCTGGTGAGCAGTTCAGTAAGATAATAATTGAGTGTTCGACGGATATAGGGCTTGTCGAAATATGTCCTGACTCCGGTTCTTCCACCGATGATCGTTTCATTGGAGTTTGAGAAAACCCTGTCACCATCCCAGTGAATCAACATCCAACGGCCTCCTTTCGGGCGGTAAAAATAGGCATTTTTCCCCCTGTTTACCGTCAGGGTGTCCCAGTCCGCATCATAACCGCGCACCGCAGCATTCATGCACAGCATGTCCCGGTCAGCCATGCGGTTTATGGATTGCTCATCAAAACTGTTGGTGCCTACAGCCTTGACAAATTCAATGAAATTACTGAAATCATAATCAGCTTCCCTTGAACGCAACAGCCATTCACTGTGGTATCGCACAGGGTTGTCACTATTCTTGTAGGACCAATCTGCATTGCGACTTTGCCTCGAGTTTCCATCATCACTGGTGAAGCGCCATTCATCATCAATTCGGAACAGGGTTCCCTCTGAACCATCAGAAAAATTCCTGTCCATAAAGTCATTTGATATCGGTTCGTGATTCTCACGCAGTTTGAACCCGTCAGTATTTACAACCCAGTGAACAAATTCCATCTCGTTGATGGGATGGCCGAGCAAATAGAGAAACTGACGTGCTATCCTGTCATCATAAAAACGGGGTGTCCCACTGCCTTCTGATGTGCCAGAAGCATCAAAAACGCTGCGCCTGCGTTCACGGAACAGACGATCCCCGGGTAATTTCCACTTGCCGTGAGCAAGTGAACTACCACTATCCCTGGTAAAAGGGCTGCCACTTTTACGGATTTCCGCGTTGTAAAAAATCTCACTCTCGTTGGCAATGAATGTCGCATTAAAGAAGTGATTGGACATGCGTGGAAACTTGTGCGAGAACGTCGCGCTGTGACCGGAACCACCGAGAGCTGAACGGTCATGAAGCGAGATTATGAAACGTTCTCGCAATAATGTGTCCGGCATTTCCCGTCCGTCGATAATGAACAGCCCGGGACGCTCGCTGCCGAGCTTCGGCTGCATGGATTTTTCTCCGCCACCGGCGACGGCCTCCACGTAAAACTGGGCAATATTTCCCTGTGTCCGGTAAGTGGTCAGAGTCGCTGTATAAATCCCGTCGCCGGCGACAAGATCACCTCCCGAACCGGCATCGTTCATTGTTGTCTTGGCCCATGCATTGTTTCCCGAGGAGGAATCAAGCCGATGCACAACATTGACAATGCTCAGAGGCAATACGGAAGACACTTTGGCCGTCACCTTGACCTGTTCCGCCGGCTTTGGCACCGCCGGGCTGTGAACAACTCCTGTGATGACCGGCGCGGGTGAATTCAGTTTACGGGAGTTTGCCCTTCCCGGTGTCCCTAGGTTGTTGGGAATCGGCAGATAAAAACTTGTTCCAAAACCGTGATCAAGGGTTTGGACAACCAGTCGCGACTTGCCGCTAACCCATCTCCCCCTGAACCTCAGGGTGTAACTCTTGTCAAAAGACAGGTTACCAATGTCTATCTCCGCGCGGTTGGCCTTGTTGTCGCCGTGGCCATCTGCAATCAAATGCAATTGCCCTCCTCCACCCATGTAGCTTGCCCAGTGAGTCCCCTGACACACCCACCCCTTGGCGCTCGAATTATCCGGTGAGGCCACCGAGGAATTACTGACGAGATTGGCCCCCGAGTCATTTAATCTCAGTGAAACCTCCTCGATGATAACCTCGGCGTCTCCAACAAGGTGCATGTGCAGTTCCTGGCCACTTGTCAGCGGGTTCCATCTAACCCGCTCAAAGTCCTCCGTATAGATGAAAGTCTGCGCCGATGCCTTCTGTGACTCGTCGCTATCAGCCCATGCACTCGGCGAATCATTGTCCATTTGCGGATGCCTCAGTTCCATGCTGCTGCCGTCACCATCCGCCAGTTCGGGCCAGTCTCCTGACGGCAGGTAATCCACCTGGTCCACCAGGTTACCTGCAGCATCCTCAAGACGGAGCAATTCTCCCGAGTCACTCAACTGCCCGGAGAAGTCTCCAATGACCGGAACCTGCCCATAATTATCACGCATCCACCCGGCATCAGCAGCGATCACCAGATAATCCCCGGGAGCAATCACGGCAGCAGGGGGGAAATCAAACTCTATACCGTCAACAAACCGCCATCCACTCAGGTCAACTGACGCCACTCCGCGATTAAACAACTCAACAAATTCCGCATTACGACCATCTGAGGGGGCATCATACATGATTTCATTGATAACAATGTCCGTGTTCCGCGAAGGTGTGTTGGCGCTGTTCCTGCTGTGTCCAGGACCGCCATACCATTCTGCTCCAGGAGGATCAGACTGGAAACTCTCCTCGCCAAAGTCCCTGTCAAAACGGTGAGCATCAAGGACATTGTTACCGGCAATCACATGAATCCTGCACTCACCGTTTCCGGCAACCGGGAAGTCAACCTCCACACTTGCATACCCACCGCCAGGGATGCTGCCATCCAGCATAACTGCATCAGAGAAATCCTGTTGCGATGATACCGCAAAACCCTCCAAATTCACAGGTTCCTGCCCGGGCACATAAAGTTCCACCCAGTCCACACGACCATCATCAGCAAAGTGAACCTCACTGATTTTGATCAGTTCAGTCTGATCAACAGGAACACTGGAGATAAATCCATCCGCGCCGAAGACAATATCCGAACTTCCCGAGGATGAATTGTGAACCTCCACCGCCAGAACGTTCACCCCGACCCGCAATGCGCCGGAGATGTCCCCCTGCACCATAGGCTCGTAGGTTCTTGCCTCATGCGAACTTGCCCGTGTCTGCCAGTCAATCACTCCCATCGGCATTGAGTTCCGTCCGATCTCCTGACCATTAAGGTAGACAACGACGCCATCATCAAACAGACCACTCACCTCGATTGCTGCCTCAGAGAACGCCTCGTTCCATTGAAACTCCCTTCGCAGGTAATAAGTGATCCTGCCACCGGTAGTCCATGCCGTCTGGAATCCTGGTTCCGGCATTACCTTGCCGGCACTCTCCTTGCCGAAAAATCCCGCACCCTCCTGCCATGCGGAATCATCAAAATCCGGATCACGCCAAGCAGTACCCTGATTAACACCACTCTGGTCATACTTCCAGGTCGACCCCACCTCCAAAAACTGTGCAACCTTCCCCTCATCCTGAACCGATCCACTTCCCGGAGTACCTCCCTGAACAAGACTGGCTCCCCAGTTACGCCAGTTGGAGCCACCCCTGTTCTCCCTGACCAGTCGCAAACTGTGCCCTGCCCCATCTGCGGCAACGGGCCACTTTCGCCCGTCATCATTATATTCAACGGATGCCCTGACCACGCCATTCTTGTCCTGTAGTTCCAGGAGTTCCCCTTCGTTGCTGAGTGCTCCTGACCACGGGCCATAAATCTTCGTCCCGGGCGGAATAACATATGCCTCCCTCAGTGCCTGTTCATCAACACCAGCTATAAGTATGCGCTCAAAGGGCTGAATGAAGGAAATTCCTGGATTCGTCTCGTTAAAATCAGGGAATTCATAATCAACTCCCTTGGAAAACTTCCAGTTGGCGATATCCAGTGGTGTCGCCGTCAGGTTATAGATCTCAAGGTATTCAAGATTGTCACCTTGGGGGTTGTAGTGAACCTCGCTGAAAACCACCTGCTCAGCAGGCAGATTGGGACATATCACGGCTATAAGAGCCGCAGCAAGAACGGGAATGGAGGGGAATCGCATGTATTTAGATCAATGGGGTTGCTTTAGTATAGATGTTCACGCCCCCTTTTACCAGCAAACAGCGCCACATTTACATTAACCGCCTCTCTGGACAAAACCGCCATACACGGATAAATTAAAGGTGCTACCCCCCCCATTTATGATGCGTCCCCTCACCACCACCCTAGCTGGTCTATACCTGTTAATTATCAACTCATTGGGCTTTCCCGTGCTGTCGGAGTTCATGGCTTCAAACGATACCAAGCTTCCCGATGAAGATGGAGATTTCTCAGACTGGATCGAGGTCGCCAATATGGGAAATGCTGCCATTAACCTTGCCGGCCACCACCTTACCGACAACCAGGAGGAACTCACACGGTGGACTTTCCCCTCAATCAGTCTGGCTGCCGGGGCCAGGTTGGTGATCTTTGCTTCAGGTAAGGACCGCACCAACCCATCCTCACAATTACACACCGACTTTCAACTCGATGCAGGTGGAGAATACCTCGCACTCGTTGCACCGGACGGAATCACCGTTCTTACCGAGTTCGCCCCTTTCTACCCTCCTCAAAATGAAGACCAGTCCTATGGGCTGAGCAGTTTCACAGGAGGTGTTTCTGAAACCTTTGTGCCTGAAAACGCCAGCGGGAAGTATTCCATTCCGGTTGATGGATCGCTCGGCAACGACTGGCACCAACCTGCACCGCAATTTGATGATTCATCATGGCAAACCGGAACGGCAGGGTTCGGATGGGAGACCACAGGAGGTGCCCTTGACGCTCTGGTCACCACCGACATCAGAGACGAGATGCGCAATAAAACCGCCTCGGGATTCTTTCGCTTTGAGTTTAACTACAACTCTACTGACAAGGAAATCCAAAGCCTTACTCTGAACACCAGGATCGATGACGGCTACGTCGCTTACTTAAACGGTGCCCGGGTTGCTGACTACAATGCCCCGGCGGAGTTACTCTGGAATTCTAGATCCAATCGTTCAGGAAGATCGGATTCTCAGATTGTCGCAAGTTCCTCCGAGCATGACATAACCGGATTTTCTCAACTCATAACAAACGGGCTCAATGTACTCGCGATCCACGGCATGAACTCTTCACCCGGAGGTTCCGATTTCCTGATCAAGCCCGAGCTCGTTGCCGCCATTCAGGACAGGGGAACCAAGCTAAGGGGGTTCTTCAATGCCCCAACCCCCGGAAATCCGAATTCAGCAGGCACCGGTGCCGGACCTATATTCGTCGAGTATACCGACAAGCCAGAGCGGCCCGATCCGGGCGCAGGCCTTCTCATCACTGCCCAAATCGCAGGTGTCAACTCCCCGGTGACAGAGGTGCAACTCATACACCGTGTCATGTTTGGCGGTGAAACGACCGTTTCGATGACTGAAACCCCGCCCGGATCGGGCAGCTATAGGGCTACAATCCCTGCCGGTTCCTTCAGCAGCGGGGAAATGATCCGTTGGCGCTTCAAGGCGGCCGATGAAATGGGCTTCGAGACACTCCAGCCCCCATTCCCCTCAGCAACGGACTCACACCAATACGTGGGAACCGCGGCAAGCAATCCCGACGTGGAGACCAAGCTTCCGGTCGTGGAGCTTTTTCTGCAGAATCCCTCGGCGGCAGGAACCACCACAGGCACCCGTGGAGCGATATTCTATCTTGGTGAGCTCTATGACAACGTACGTCTCGACCGGCACGGTCAATCCACGGGAGGATTCATCAAGAAGAGTTTCAATATCGACTTCAACAAGACCCAGCGGTTCCGATGGAATCCTGACGAGAAACGCGTCAAGGACATCGACCTGCTCACCAACTGGGCAGACAAGTCAAAGGTCCGCCACGTGTTCTCCTACGAGGTCATGCGTAATGCCGGCGTGCATGCCCACTTTGCCTACACTGTGCGCGTACAGCAGAACGGTGAGTTCTTCAGCACCGCCGACTTTGTCGAGGATGCAGACGACATCTATCTTGATCGTGCCGGACTAAATCCCGAAGGAGTACTCTACAAGGTATATAACAACCAGCTCAACAGCACATCCAACAGTGGTGGCGTGGAAAAGAAAAACCGCAGGGAGGAAAACAACGCCGACCTGCAGGGCCTCCTAAACGGCCTCAACAACAACACCGGCAATGCGCTCTGGAACTACATCTACGACAACGTGAATATCCCGATGTGCGTCAATATGTGTGCGGCCAACTGCGTGATTCGCAATACCGACATGCACCGCAAGAACTGGTATCTCTACAGAGACACCGGCCGCTCTGATGAATGGGCAATCCTGCCGTGGGATCTCGACCTCGCCCATGGACGTAAATGGAACGGTTCCGACACCTACTTCGACAACAACCTCTTCTCAACAGGCGTTATCCAGGTGGGGACATCCGTGAAGCTGGTCTCCCTGCTCTGGAGCAATACCGACACGAGGGAGATGCTCATGCGCAGGATACGAACCCTTTCCGATCAGTTTCTCCAGCCGCCTAGCACCCCCTACGCAGAACGCTACCTGGAAAGGCGCCTAGACGAACAGGCCGCACTCATCGACCCCCCGGACATTTCCCCCTCCGATGCAAGGGCCGACTTCATCAAGTGGGGTTCATGGACCCAAAGCAATGGATCATCAGTTCCCTACACCTCGAGCCATCCTGATGTCGAGGACATGGCAGAGGCTGTAATGCGCTGGAAAAACGAATACCTTCCCGGGCGCCGCGCCTACATATATGGAGCGTCCGCGGGACTCCCCGAGCCTCAAAGCGGCCAATTATCTTTTGTTTTCACACCCTTGCTGACAACAGGGGCAGAAGCGAGGACCAAGGTTCCTGAAGATGGTTCTGCGGGAACATCATGGACGCTGCCGGGTTTTGACGACACCCTTTGGACTCCGGGAACAACCGGAATCGGCTTCGACAGCGTAAAGTATCTGCCACTCATAGGCACAGACACCAAGGCGGCAATGCGCAATATCCAGGCCACCTCCTACACGCGCATCGAGTTTGAAACAACCAACCCGTCAGCTTACCAGGCCCTGCAGTTGCGCATGAAATTTGATGACGGATTTATCGCCTACATCAACGGCACCAGGGTACATCAAATGCACTCCCCCGCCTCACCTTCATGGAACTCTTCCGCCACGACAAGCTCCCAGGAAGCTGACATCAATGAATTTGAAACCTTTGACTTAAGCCATCACCTCGACACGCTGGTTGAAGGAACCAACATCCTCGCAATCCATGGCCTGAACGGATCCACCGGCAGCAGTGACTTCCTGATTCTTCCCGAGTTATATGCCGGCATTGCCGATTCGGAAGGCAGTAATGAACCTCTCATCAAATTCGGTGACATTGAGTTCAACCCGGTTTCGCGTAACCAGGATGAGGAGTTTGTCGAGCTGGTCAACGACAACACTATCGCTGTGGATGTCTCAAGCTGGACTGTAAGTGGCGGTATAGAGTTTGAGATTCCTCCGGGAACCATCATCCCGGCAGGTGGCAGTCTCTACCTAAGCCCGAGTGCAAGGGCTTTCCGGGCCCGCCTTACCAGCCCGCGGGGCGGGCAATCCAATTTCGTGGTTGGCAATTACAGCGGGCATCTATCCAACCTTGGAGAAACCCTGGATCTCCATGATACAGCAGGACTTAAAAACAACACGGCCAGCTACATCGGAGATCCGAGCAACACGCAGCTTTACCTCGTGGTCTCCGAGATTCATTATCATCCCGCTGACAATGGTCTTGCGGAATTCATCGAACTGATGAACATCAGCAACGCAGTCACCCTTGATCTGACGGGCGTCCGTTTCACCGACGGCATAGACTTTGACTTTACCACCGGAAACATCACTTCACTCGCACCCGGCGAGCGTGTGCTGGTTGTCCGTGAGGTGAATGCCTTTGAACTTGAGTTCGGTAGTGACCTGCCGGTTGCGGGAACATTCAATGAAGGCGGGGCACTGGGCAATGGCGGGGAAAGCATCAAGCTTGAAGATGCACAAAATGGCACCATCCGGCAGTTTGAATACAACGACAAGGCCCCGTGGCCCACAACTGCCGATGGTGGCGGCGACAGCCTTGTGTTACTCGCCCCAGAATCAGCACCCGACCATCAACTGCCCGCCAGTTGGGTTTCCGCAGCCCCGTCACCCGGCACATCGGGCGGGTTCTCCGGCAACCCTGAGGCAGACGATGACGGTGACGGGCTCAATGCCTTCCTTGAATACGCCCTGGCGACCGATGATCACTCAGCAAGCTCGGGACATCACGCAATATCCGTCGCCATTCACGACAATGCACTCGCCTTCACCTACCGCCGCAACACTGCCGCTGCCGAGCTGACCTTCATCGTTGAAACCAGCAACGACCTGAAAAACTGGATTGACGCTGCAACACTCGACCTGACGGAGATTTCCCGCGTCAGCAACGGGGACGGTTCCGAGTCGGTCACTGTCAGCCTCCCCGAGCCCGTCCCAGAGCTGACTTTCCGGGCTTTTCGGCTGCAAGTAATGCGCTGAGCAGCGCAATACCGTGTCCGGGTGATTTACCCAATATTCACCAGACAAGGAACAGTCCGTTCAGTGAATAAATATATTCGCTAAGGATATTTTATAAAAAAACAGCCTTGGCCTTCATTTTGAGAAAACTCATTGGCAGGCATTGCCTTTCTTGCTGAAAAAATTTGTTGTTATCCATTTTCGGTGAGGATTAATAACGGACGGTTTACCGTGAAATAACGGACGGTTTACCGTGAAAGCCATAATCTCACCTTACAACCGTGAGAATCGCCAACTTCAGGTAGTTAAAGAAATTATCAAAGCGTACTTGAAGGACAACGCCCTATTTGGTATTTCCGATACACTTTAAAATCAGATTTATCTGAACAACCAGCTTCCATAATCATTTTATCACTATGCCCACTGAATCTACCGTCGAGTCTGCTGATCCCTCTGCTGTCGAGAAATTAAAGGATTCTGCCGAGCGTGTCCGTGCTGAGCTCGGCAAAGTCATCATTGGCCAGAACGAAGTCATTGAGCAGGTGTTAATCGCCATTTTTACCCGCAATCACGCACTGCTTGTCGGTGTTCCCGGATTGGCGAAAACACTGTTAATCTCAAGCTTGGCCGAGTCACTTCATCTTAACTACAAGCGCATCCAATTCACCCCGGACCTGATGCCCTCCGACATCACAGGCACCGAGGTAATCTACTCGGACCCGACAACCAACGAACGACAGTTCAAGTTCCTCTCCGGACCGATCTTCGCTAACATTGTCCTTGCTGACGAAATCAACCGCACCCCGCCAAAAACACAGGCCGCCATGCTCGAGTCAATGCAGGAGCGCAAAGTCTCCATTGGCGGGGAGGATCACTCACTGCCCGATCCGTTCTTCGTGCTCGCCACTCAAAACCCTATCGAGCAGGAAGGCACCTACCCCCTGCCGGAAGCACAACTCGACCGCTTCATGTTCATGATTAAGGTTGATTATCCTTCCGAGGAGGAGGAATTCGAAATCATGCGTACCTATACCGGTTCGCATGCGGCAAGTCCCGAGCCGGTATTGACCGGTGAGGATATCATTGCCATCCAGGAAGCTGTTCGCTCGGTTCCGGTTGCCGAGCACGTCATGCGCTACGCCGAAAAACTGGTGCGCGTTACCCGCCCCGGATCAGACGAGGCGCTCGATTTCTGTAACACGTGGCTTTCCTGGGGTGCCGGCCCGCGGGCAGGTCTCGCGCTGATCCTTGCCGCCAAGGCTCACGCCCTGCTTAACGGACAGAATCATGTCGGCTGCAGCAACATTGCCGCTGTCGCGCCACCTATTTTCCGTCATCGTCTCATCCCCAACTTTGCCGCCCAGAGCGAGGGTCTCGACTCTGATGCCATTACAGCAAAAATCATTGCTGAAATTCCGCAGCACGAGTGAAAATTAACGCGACGAAATTATCCGTTTACCTGGTATCAACCGGTTACGAAAAAATGAGATCTGACCCGCTGTTCACAAAGTGAACACAGACTCCCTAAATCTCCTAAACGCTGAAACGCTTGCCCGCGCCGATAAACTCGGAATGGCTGCGCGATTCATTGTCGAGGGCTACATGGCCGGTGAGCACAAGTCACCATACCGGGGTTTCGCCATAGAGTTTTCCCAACACCGTGAATACTCCCCCGGTGACGATGTCCGTCACCTCGACTGGAAAGTGCTGGGCAAGACCGACCGCTATTATATCAAGCAGTATGAACAGGAGACAAATTTTGTCGCACACCTCCTGATCGACGGCAGCGAGTCGATGAAATACAGTTCCGGCGACACCAGCAAACTCCATTACGCCAAGATGGCAATAGCCTGCCTTGCATTCCTCATCATCAAGCAACGGGACGCCGTGTCCCTATCGTTATTTGACGACGGAACGCGTGATGAACTGCCACGCGGAAATACTCAAAACCACCTGTTTAATATCCTTCAACAGCTCACCGCCTTCGATGCCCGCGGAGAAACCGACCTTCCCGGTCAACTGAACAATGTTGCCAAGAAATCACAACGCAAGGGACTGGTAATTGTTGCCAGTGACTTCTTTGACGACGAAGACGCGGTCCTCGATGCGGTTCAGCACCTGCGCTTTGTCGGCCATGAGGTCATTGCACTTCAAGTTCTGGACAACGCTGAAATTAACTTTCCTTTCTCAGGGCTTA
>CAWVVE010000005.1:0-22234 GCA_963933075.1 uncultured Verrucomicrobiaceae bacterium
CCCTCAGCATAGATAGTTTGAAATGCCAGCGATGACTTGCCGCTGCCGCTCGGGCCTGTCACAACAATAAGCTTGCCGACCGGCAAACGAAGGTCAAAGCCCTTTAGATTGTTCTGCCTTACTCCGCGCAGGATAATATCCCGGCCTTGCCCGGGCCATGCTTTCTTCTTGTTACCCTTACCGGCAGCACGATTTTTTCTAGTGGCAGCTTTGCGGCTCGGCATGTTTTCCTAGCTAGTACGAAAACCGCCCGCTTTCCAAGACAAATGGGTCGTGGCGGCAACGCTGTTTGCGTTTCGGCGCCAGTGCTGATAAGTCTTAGGTGCTAATATGAGTAAGGAAAACGGGAATTCGGATTCTGCCTTTGTCCACTTGGAGAACTTGACCAAGTCCATCGGAACGCAAGAGATCCTGCGCGGTGTCAGCCTCGAAATACGCAAGGGCGAAACAATGGTCTTGATAGGCTCCAGCGGCGGAGGAAAAAGCGTCACCCTTAAACACATCACCGGTCTCATGAGGCCCGACAATGGCCGTGTGTTGATCAAGGGTCAGGACATCGCCTCGCTAACCGGCCGTCAATTGGCAACAGTCAGGCAGCGTATCGGTCTTTTATTCCAAAGCGGCGCGCTGTTTGACTCAATGACTGTTGGACAAAACGTGGCATTTCCCCTTCGTGAGCGAAGTCAGGGAGCCCCTGGAAAATTAACCGAGAAAGTCATTGAGGCGCTTGAACTCGTAAACCTCGCTGACCATATCAACAAGATGCCCATCGATCTGAGCGGCGGCATGCGCAAGCGGGTTGCCTTGGCCCGCGCAATGATTACCCACCCGGAATTAATGCTTTACGATGAACCCACGGCCGGGCTTGACCCTGTTGCGTCTGGCGCAATCGACAAATTGATTTTACAGATGCAGGAACATTATGGCGTGACCTCTGTTGTTGTAACCCATGACATGCAAAGTGCAGAAAAGATCGCTGACCGCATTGCATTTCTCCACGAGGGGATGGTTTATTTCTGTGGAACACCTGCAGAACTGCGTGATTGCAGGGATTCAGCGGTGATAAATTTCATTTCCGGGCATTCTGCCTTCCCATCCTAGAAAAAAGCTTCACTTTGGGTTATTCTTCCAGATTACCGGCAAGTCGCTTGTCTTTGCCGATAAGCCCTGGAATACAACAATGAAGGAAAAACGGACAGAGCTTCTGGTGGGATTTTTCCTGCTTATCAGTCTCGTCGTGCTTGGGGGTCTTATTGTCCAGTTTGGGGACTTCAACGAGAAGTTCAAAAAAACTTACCCGCTGACGGTGGTATTCAATGATGCTGGCGGACTGGTTAAAAACACTGAAATCCGCCTTGGGGGCGTAAAGATCGGCAGGGTCGCCAACCCGCCGCGGGTGAATACCGACAATTACGCAGGCGCAATTGTCGACCTCGCGATTTTCGAGGATTTCGAGATCCCCGAAAAGGCCACGTTCACGATCGGTAGCAGCGGCCTGCTCGGCGATACCCTTATTGAAATTACGGTGCCGAAGGATCGCACCGGAAAATTCATCCAACCTGGCAGCAGGTTGATCGGGGAACGCAACACCGACTTGAGCGCTCTTGCTTCATCCGCTGAAAATCTTTCTGCCAAGGGCCAATTGGTTCTCGAGGACGTGCGGGGCGCACTGGTAGACCTCGGCAGTGCTGTCGGCAAACTTGACCGCGAAATTTTACACGAGGAAAATCTTCAGTACTTTAACGTTGCGGTGCGTGAAATGACAGCGGCAGTTGAAGCGATCAATAATCGTGTCCTGGCCAAGGATAACACCGATAATATCCGCGACCTTTTAGCCAACCTTAAAAATGCCAGCTCCAACCTGGATGCCGCATCTGAAAAGGCACAACCCCTGCTTGACCGGGGCAGTAAAGCCATTGACTCCCTGGAGGCAGGTATCGACAAACTCTCTGCCGCCGCTGAAGGTGTAAGCGCGGTAACTGACAAAATCAATAATGGCAACGGCTTGCTGCCGGCCTTGCTGGAAGACCCCGAGCTCAAGAAGGAGCTGCAGGCATTTCTTGTCAATCTTCGGCGCAGCGGCATTGTTCGATATCGCGACACCAGCAAGGTTGACGCTCCTGTAGAGAGCAAGACAATCCCGCGACGAAAGGGATTTTTAGGCGGCAGATGAAACTAGTGGCTAACTGGCGGAAGAATGCCCTGCGGCGGCTAGCATTTGCATAACCGCCGTCTTCGTGATAAATCCATGCGTCTGATGGACAGCAGTCTTTCAATCAATATTATCCGCGGGATGGTTCTTGCCATCTGTATCGCCATCGGGATGATTATTGCTAAGAGCTTCGAGGCAGGTGCGCACCTTGGCGCAACTGTTGGCGCCTGTTATGGGGCCTTTTTAATCATCCTCGATCACTTGCTGCGCTATTTTACATTTCGCGGGTTTTCGCATGGCACAATCGGCCTGATGGTCGGGCTGTTTTGTGCTTGGTTGATTTTACGCGTCAATTTTTTCGACAATATCTGGTTCCGCGGAATAGGAAACCATGAAACCATCGAAAACGTGATCAAGCTCACGGTATATACCGGCCTCGGCTTTCTCGGCACGATGCTCGCGCTGCGATCAAATCGAGAGGAATTTTCTTTCATTATTCCCTACGTCCGTTTCCGTCAGGACTCGTTGGTTGAACAACCGCTTCTTGTCGATACCAACGTGATTATTGACGGTCGCCTGCCCAAGGTCTGTGAAACCGGGTTTCTTAGTGGCACTATCATTATCCCGCGTTTCGTGCTCGACGAGCTGCATATCCTTGCGGACACTCCCGACGATATCAAATCAGACCGGGGCAAGCGTGGACTTGAAGCCATTGAGCAACTGAAACAGACTCCGCGCCTGCAGGTAAGTATCCACGAGTCCCGCATGGAATCGGAAGACATGGTGGACACCAAGCTGATTCAGCTGGCTCGACAACTTTATGCAAAAATAGCCACCAATGACGCCAACCTCGGCAAGGTGGCGCGGCTACAGGGGGTCAAGGTACTTAATTTTCACGATCTGGCGCGCGCGCTTCGTCCAACCGTAAACCCTGGAGACCATCTTGAATTGACCCTGATGAAGGAAGGGCGGGACGAGAACCAGGCGGTCGGCTACCTGCCTGACGGCACAATGATTGTCGTTAACAAAGCTGCCCGCATGCTGGGTAAAACTGTAGAAGTTGTCGTCTCGGGCACCTTGCCGACAAGTGCCGGCCGGTTAATCTTTGCTGACCTTCAGCAGAATTCCCGATTGGTAGAAGGGGGGGCAACTCAAAACGAAGGGGAGGATCTAGCCGCAAAAGCTTAAGGAATGAGTCATTCAATGCGCTGATTTCTAGTCGCCACCTCCCTTAGCAATGTTATATTACCCCCCGGTTATCTTCTCAGCCACCTGCCCCCGGTAATTTTTCATGTCCGAACTGCTCCTCGTTACAGGCATATTGTTCTTTGCCTTTGCCTGCCGCTCATTCACTCTGCCCCTGATTCGTAAAGGCAGCGTCATTGCTATAATTGTTGCGACGTTTCTTGCCGGGTATTTTCTGGGGGATAAGAAAATAATCTGGGGCTGCATAGCAATCAGTTGCTGGTTTGTGCTGCCCTGGATGGATTTACTTACGCGTATTCGGGGGCTTCGTTTACCTCTCGACAAAAAGATGCGCCACCGTTATCCGCCACCCGATACATCCGGTCTGCTCCGGCAATTTACCAATGACGTCGAGGAGGCCGGGTTTGAATACGCCCAGGACTCTGGGTGGGAATGGGACGGCGTGGAACAGTTTACCCGGTTTTTTTATGATCCCAAGGCCAAGGCCCAAGCCACCATTAACTTCAATCTGCAAAGTCATATTGCTTTTGCATATATGAGTGTCTCCTCCCGCACCTCCGACGGAAAAACATGGACCACGTGGAATTATCCGTTCAGTTATTCCATGAAAATCACCCCGGACATTGAAATAAAGCGGGCTCCGGCAACCCATTCGTTCTCGGAAATGCTCACTTCGCACCGTACCTTTCTGGCGCATCGCGGAATCGCAAGGGATCATTTGCTGGAAGACCACCCGGATGATCTTAAGGAGATTGCTGAAAGGGAAATGAGGAACCAAATCGACCATAACCTTGACAGGGGCCTTATTCGTCTTTCGGGCAACGGAACCTTCCGCTATTCTTGGCGTGGCTTGTTTTTTCTCTGGCTACAGGCTCTCAAGGACATGGTAAGGTTGTCCTGAATGTATTTAAGCCGGCGGGAGATATTCCTGTCGTCCTTGTGTTTCCTGCTTTTTGATGAATTTTTTCTCCTCCAGTATCGATCAGGTGGGCGTAAATGAACGGGCATCGAAGTTTACCCGGCGCAGTATTAAAACGGACGCCAAAGCAACGGGCCTGAGGCTCGCCGTGTCGATGATGGACCTGACGACACTTGAGGGGGCGGACACCGCGGGTAAGCTGCGGCACCTTTGCCACAAGGCTCTTGCTCCCATGTCCGGGCGATATCCATGCCCGCCCTGCGCCGCGGTTTGTGTTTATCCAAATCTGGTGCGCAATTCCAAAAAGTTGCTTTCCGGGTCAAAGGTTCGCGTTGCTTCGGTAGCCACCTCCTTTCCCTCTGGACAGGTGCCGCTTGAAATGCGCCTTGATGAGGTGCGCTTCGCGGTAGCGGAAGGTGCCGATGAAATTGACATGGTTATTTCTCGCAATGCCTTTTTGGGTGGAGACCTCAAGTCTGTCAGCAAGGAAATCCGCGCTGTTCGCAAGACCTGCGGGAAAGCGCGCCTCAAGGTAATTTTCGAAACCGGTGAAATTGGCTCCTATGACAAGATCCGTCTCGCCAGTGACATTGCCATGCGCAGCGGCGCACACTTTATCAAGACGTCCACCGGCAAGATTGCAACTGCCGCAACGCTGCCGGTCAGCCTGGTCATGCTGGAGGCAATTAGGGATTTTTACTATGAAACCGGTAGAAAAATCGGCATGAAGCCCGCAGGGGGCATCCGCACTGCCAAGGAAGCCCTCCAGTATCTGGTAATGGTCAAGGAGACCCTTGGTGACGACTGGCTTACCCCTCAGTTGTTTCGATTCGGAGCCAGCTCACTGCTAACTGATGTCACCCTGCAGATTGCCAAAATGGAGGACGGCAACTACCAAAACGCCGATTATTTTCCATTGGGGTAAAGCTCTGGCACCAAGACAAGCAGTGCTTACCCGAAAATACTTCAACAGCAAAGACGCCATTGCCATTGCCGTGGTTATAGAATTGCTCCTCGGTGCAGTTTCCCCGCTGGGCGGACAGGTTTTAAGCGGGATTGATTCATTGGTTCAAACCTCTTTCAAGCCGCTGGAGGGCTTAAGGATTGGCTTAATCACGAACCATTCTGGACTGGCGCGTAATGGCAAAAGCACTATCGACCTGCTTCACTCCGCGCCTAATTTAGAACTGGTCAGGCTTTTCAGCCCCGAGCACGGCATCCGCGGCACGTCTGAGGGAAAAATCGACAACGCCGTTGACAATAAAACCGGGCTTAAGATCCACAGTCTTTATGGCGCCAGCCACAAGCCCGCTCCTGCATCCCTGCGGGACATCGATGCCCTGGTCTTCGATATCCAGGATATCGGGTGCCGTTTTTACACCTACATCTCCACAATGGGTAACTGCATGGAGGCGGCCAAGGCGGCCAAGATCAAGTTTTTCGTCCTCGACAGGGTGAACCCGATTGGCGGCAAACTCGTTGAGGGACCCCTCCTCGATGGCCGACGCACTTTTACCGGCTATCATGAAATACCCGTCCGCCACGGCATGACAACCGGCGAATTGGCACAGCTTTTCCTGCAGGAAAAGTTTCGCGGACTTGACTTGGTCGTTATCCCCTTGAGCAACTGGAAACGCAAGCACCTCTTCGCTGACACCGGCCTCCGGTGGGTTAACCCTTCGCCCAATATTCGAAACCTCACGGCTGCCATACTCTATCCCGGCGTCGGGCTCCTGGAATTCACCAACCTCTCCGTCGGGCGTGGCACTGACCGCCCATTTGAGCTGGTCGGCGCTCCCTATATCAACCCCGATGAATTTACCGCGGAACTCAAGCGCGCTCATCTTCGCGGCATTGACTTCATGCCCGCATCCTTTACTCCGAGCGTGAGTAAATTCAATGGGCAGGTTTGCGGTGGAACGCGTATCCTGCTCACCAATACCCGTGCACACACTGTCGATCTTGGAATTACGCTGGCTCTTGCATTGCGGAAGCTTTATCCTGAAGAATGGGATGTTGCCAACCTCGACAAGCTGCTTGTTCATCCAGAAAGCGCAAAGGCCATCCTTGCAGGAAACTCACTTGCCGAGATTCGCGCCTCCTGGCAGGATGACCTTGCTGAATTTTCCAAGCGAAGAGCGAAGGCCCTAATTTACAGACATTAAGCATCGGGCGCTGCCATTACAGCTGCAGCACGCCTCTTTAGTTTTCCTAAAGCGCGTAATCCAGCGAGATAACGATCAGTACCCCGCTGGATCCGGTTAAGGAGATCTGTAACTACTTCACAACCAATTAATGGACTGTCAGTCCCTCGTGTTGTTCCAGTGGTTGCCTCTCCTCATCCCTTTATGCTTCGGCCAGTTCCGCGGCAATATTCTTGATACCCTTTAAGTCCAGTTTTCCGCTTCCCAGGTAGGGCAATTGCGCCACCTTGAAAAACTGATCCTTTTTCGGCTTCCATAAGTTAGGGATGGTCTCTTCTGCCAGTCCCGCGATCACTTTTTCAAGATCTTGCCCTTCCAGGGTGTGTAGAACCACAAGGCGCTCGCCTTTTTTCTCATCCGGCAACCCGGTAACTGCAAAAGACTGCTCGGTCAGTTCCGCAACGCTGTGCAAAACCTCCTCAATCTTGATATGCGGAACCATTTCCCCGCCAATCTTACTGAACCGGCTCAGGCGATCGGTAATCGTAATGAACCCGTCCTCGTTAATCGCGGCAATATCGCCTGTGTTATACCATCCATCATCAATAACCTCAGCTGTCAGGTCTTCCCTTCCAAGATATCCCTGCATGATATTCGGGCCCTTTACCCACATCAGGCCGGCCTCATCAAAGCCACAGCCCGCCCCGGTTTCCGGATTTACAATCCTTACGCTCATGCCGGCCAATGCGCGACCAATGGTTCCCGGGCGATTTCCGCTCTGGTCAATTTCACCATCCACAAGGCTTGGTGTATTAACGGCAACACCAGGTGAACACTCCGTGCAGCCGTATGCCTCAAGCGGTTGTATGCCAAACTTTTCCTTGAAGGCGTCCGCCAGGCGCTGTGGCAGTTTCTCCGCGCCGACGACAACCAGGTTAATGGTCTCCATCTGCTCCGGTTTACAGCCGCGCAGATAAAGCTGAAGGAAAGTGGGCGTGGCCAAAAGGAGGGTTAATTTGTAGTGCGGGATCAGCTTTGAAATAGAGCGTGTGTCCGTCGGCAGGGGATGGTAGGCAGCGCCAACGCCCAGAATTGATGGGCCAATCAGCGTCGCGGTGAAACCAAGTGAGTGAAAGAAAGGCAGCACGCCAAGGAAACGGTCATCGTGCTTGAAGTTGAACGCCTGGTTAAGCTGCATCATGTTTGAAACAATATTGTAATGGCTGAGCATTGCGCCTTTCGGCTCCCCGGTGCTACCACTGCTGAAGATAATGGTTGCGGTATCATCCAGGGTGATCGTCCGGCCGCCGGCCAGCCTGCGCAGCAACATCTTGCACGGACACAGAAAGGCCATTGCCGCAGCCGCGATCTTTTCACCCCTGGTTGTTTCGGCAGCGATTTCCTCAAGGGCAATCATTGGGACTCCGGGGTCTATCTTTAATTTTCGGATGACCTTCTCTGAGGTCACCACACAACTGATGTTGCATTGCTCCACACAGGATCGAATCCCCTCCTCGGAAAGCGTGTAGTTCAGGTTTACCACCGCCTTGCCCATCAGGATTCCCGCCAGGTTGACCAGGGCGCCACCCACTGATGGAGGAATCAGGATCCCGACATTCTTCTCCCCATCCCAGTGTTTGCGAAGTTTCTTGGCCAGCACCAATGCCCCTATAAGGGCTTTTATGTAGCTTAATTCCGTGCCACTGCTATCGGCAAAGGCCATTCGGCCGCGTGCGCGCCGTGCCGTGCGCACGAAAGCCTGCCCGATCGTCGGCAGACGTCCCTTGCGCTGGTCCCATGCCTCGGAACTCAATTCCACCACCTCGCGGCGCACCTCGTGGGGCAGGGATCCGGAGGGCATCGCCTCACCATAGCTGACGGTAACCGGGTAGGGAATCTGTCGTGGCATTTTCCAGTAAGCCCGGCCGCGCTGAAAGCTGAAAATACTGCCCCAAACATTGTCGAGATGAACCGGGATGACCGGGGCCTCCAGTTTTCTCATGATCAACTCCATGCCCTTGCGGAAAGGCAATGTCTGACCACCTATGCGGCTGATTTCTCCTTCGGCAAAGATACAAACCACTTCGCCTTTTTTGATGCATTCGCTGGCTTTCTTGAGGGACTTGATCAGCTCTTTCGGGCCAAAATCTGCCGCTATCGGGATCACCTTAAGCATTCTTGCTATCGGCTTTACCCACCACCTGTTGAACTGATCGCGGTGCATGATAAAGCGAATGCGCCTCCCGGTGGAGGCAATGACAAAGAGGGCATCAGCTAAAGACAGGTGATTGGAGACGAGTAACGCTCCCCCGCGTTCTGGAAAGTTTTCACGGTTGAGGACGCGCACTCTGTAAAAAGTGTGGGTAAGTGCCCACAACATGAACCTTGCCAGAGAGTCCGAAACCAGACAAACCGCATATATTGTTCCCGCAACGGTAACCGCCCCGATAATCCAAAACATTACCTTTGCGTCAACCCCAACCCCTCCTTTCAGAATATAAAAAAGCAGGGCCGCCAAGAAAACCCCTGCCGATGAAAGCCAACCGTTAGCTGCCAAAACCGAGCCTTTATCTTTACGCTCAGGCAAATGCTGGATTAGTGCGTTGATCGGCACGATGAAAAAACCGCCGGCTATGCCCAGAAAGGTCAACACGGCACTTGCCCCTGAGAAGCTGAATTCAAAAATCCCTAAAACAATTGAACATGCCGCAAGTCCAAAAGCGCCTAGAGGAATCAGGCCGTATTCCACCTTATTGCCTGATAAATAACCAGCCAGGCCACAACCCACGCCTATGCCTATCGCAAGGAAAGCCTGCATATAACCCATTTGGTCCGCGCTGAGTTTTGGATCAAAATTATCTCCGTAAACAATCAGCGTCGACTGATACAGGGCCCCAAGCAGCCAAAAGTAAACACTGCCCGCCATCGCGAGCCCAAGCACCCGGTTCTTTGAGACAAGTTTAAGATTGCCAATAAGGTCACCAATAAAATTAATCTGGATTCGTTTGCCCGGGCTCGCTGCCGGGTAACGGGTTATAGAGCGTGAAATCCAGGCCCCGACCACAGCAAGAAAGATTAAAAAGACCCCTCCCATCCACACCCTGTCTTCTCCAAGTACTTTTGCATAAAGAACACCGGCAGCTGTTACGCCCGCGATAATACCGCCAAAGGTGCCAAGCCCAATGATCCCGTTACCCCAGCTCAACCTCTTACTCGGCAAAAGCTCCGGGAGAGAGGCGTATTTGGCGGGACTGAAAATCGCACTCTGGACGCTCATCAATAGGATCACCACCAGCATGAAGCTGAAATCCAAGGTATAGAGCGCTAAAACTCCTAGGATCATGATACCTATTTCCAGAATCTTGGTCCACGTGATAACCCGCCCTTTTGAAAATCGGCTGGCTAAACAGCCCGCCACCATCGAAAAAAGAATAAATGGAAGGGCCGCCACCACAGCCACCAAAAACACGCGAAATGCTTGTTGCTCTCCGGATAAACTCTTGATGCTCGTAAAAACCACGAGAAACTTAAAAAGATTGTCACTGAAGGCTCCCTGAAGCTGAACAAAAAAGAGCGCCCAAAATCCCCTTGTTGCGGAAACCGGCTCAAGTTTGTTGCCGATATTTTGTTTTTCTACCGCGCTCGGGTTGGCGGGTGTGTCCTCAGTGGCCTGCATGCCATATCTTCCCTTGGGTTTATCGTTGCATCAATATGATATTTTATTCAATAACATTGAAAAAGCGAATGATCGCCCGACCCTGCGCATGCAATTACCGGGAAGCCTTCCCGTGTTCGTAGGGTGTATGGCGGCCTCCATAATCCCTCGGCTTGCAAGTAGCCGCAATCCGGATTTATATTTAAAGGATGCTGAGTATTGGGGGAATGACTGCGGGAAGGTTTTGTGACGGGATTTCCAGGCGGGATTTGTTGCGCATCGGCGCGCTTGGCATGGGGGGCTTGGGCCTGCCGGGGCTTTTGCGGGCTGAATCGCAGGCGGGCATTAAGGGCTCTCACAAGGCCATCATCATGGTCTACATGGCAGGGGCTCCGCCCCATCAGGATTTGTGGGACCCCAAACCGGATGCCCCTTCGGAATACCGTGGTGACTTGGGCTCCATTGCAACCAGCATAGACGGCATCCGGATCGGTGAATTATTGCCCCGGATGGCAAAAATTATGGATAAGTGCATTGCGGTGCGGTCGGTAATCGGTGCCCCCGGCGGCGCCCATGATTCCTTCATGTGTTATACGGGGCGCACAGGATCCACATTCAACGACAAGGGGCAGCCGCCTGGCGGATGGCCCTCAATAGGAGCAACACTCTCACGGTTGATGGGCCCGGCCAATAGGCAGACCCCCGCCTTCGTGGGCCTCGCCCCCAAGGCGGGACATCCCCCCTATGGAGCATCAGGAAAATCAGGTTTTCTTGGCATCGAGCACGACCCGTTCAAGCCTTCCGGGCAGGGAATGGCAGACATGGTGCTTAGCGGTATCACACCGGCGCGGCTGGATGAACGTGAGGGCTTGCTCAACTCTTTTGATCGCGTGCGGCGTGATATTGATTCCAACGGCAAGGTGGAGGGGCTGGACGGATTTACCCAGCAGGCATTTGATCTGCTGACCTCCAGCAAGCTCGCCGATGCATTCAATCTGGAAAAGGAGCCGCCGAGGCTTCGTGAACGTTACGGCACGGGGGATGCTAAAAACGTTGGTGACGGTGCTCCCCGTAACAACGAGCACTTCCTGCTGGCGCGACGTCTGGTGGAGGCCGGGGCGCGGTGTGTTACCCTTAATTACGGCCGCTGGGATTTTCATTCAGACAACACCGGCGGAATGCGTTCCCATGCGCCAATGTTTGACCAGGGCCTTAGTGCTTTAATTGAAGACCTGCATGAGCGCGGCATGGCTGATGACGTCACTGTTTGTGCCTGGGGCGAATTCGGCCGAACCCCTAAAATCAACGACAAAGGCGGTCGCGATCACTGGCCGAAAGTGTCCTGTGCATTGCTTGCGGGGGGAGGTATGCAAACCGGGCAAGTCATCGGCGCCACCGACCGCACCGCGGCGGAAGCAATCGAGCGCCCGGTACACATGGGTGAAATTATGGCCACTCTTTACCACAACATGGGAATTGACCCCAATACAACCACCCTGCCGGACTTGAGCGGAAGACCGCATTACCTGGTCGACGCTCACCGACCAATTCCTGAGGTAATTTGATGGTTAATTCAGGAGCCCGCCACGCCGGGATTAAAACTCCCTCGGCCTGTTCAAGGAACACCCGCCCATAACCTCGTGGCCATGAGCAACTCAGATCCTGCGGCTAACACAGCCTCCTCAAAGATCGGCTGGCCCGTAGCCGCCGCCCTGGTGATCGGCAACATGGTGGGAGTTGGTGTTTTCACCAGCCTCGGCTGGCAACTTGTTGATATGGAAAGCGGATTTTCTATTCTCCTTTTATGGGTCATTGGGGGCATCTACGCCTTGTGCGGTGCGCTTTGTTACGGGGAACTGGTGGCGGCTTTGCCGCGTTGCGGAGGCGAATATCACCTTCTTTCCAGAGTCTATCACCCGGCTGTCGGCTTCCTCTCCGGATGGATATCCCTGACGGTGGGTTTCGCCGCTCCGGTAGCCTTTAGCGCATTGCTCTTTGGGCAGTATCTGGCAGGGTCATTGGGAATAGCCGAAAGCGCGATGGTGTTTTCGGTCCTTATTCTTCTTGGAGTCACTGCCTGCCACCTCTGGAAATTACCTGTCGGTGGCGGATTTCAGCTGCTTTTCACCGCGCTTAAGTTCATTCTTGTGCTGGGTCTGGCCATCGCCGGGCTGTTGCACGCAGGGGGAGGCACGGTTTCCTTCACGCCGACTCCCGGGGACTGGGCTGTCATTACAGGCGCCCCCTTCGCCATATCGCTTTTCTACGTCAACTACTCCTTCGCGGGTTGGAATGCCGCGGCCTACGTTGCCGGGGAGATACGTGATCCTGGGCGAAATGTCCCGCGTGCACTTTTCCTCGGCACGCTGGCGGTATTGCTTCTATACCTGTTGGTGAACGCTGGCTTTCTCGCCAGCACACCTGCTGATAAGATGGCCGGCAAAGAAGATGTCGGCCTCGTTGTCGCCCGGCACATCTTCGGCGATCGTGGCGGGACGCTGATTGGCGTTCTTATCGCCTTTGGTCTGGTCTCGGCGATCAGTGCCATGACCTGGGCTGGCCCGAGAGTTGGCCAAATGCTGGGTCAGGATTATTTTCCGCTGCGTATTCTGGCGCACACCAACCGCCACCGCATCCCGGTAGTTGCCATCACCCTGCAGTCACTGCTTGCCCTCTGCCTACTGCCTGCCGAGCCCAAACAGATCATTCTATACCTTGAGTTTGTGCTTAATCTTTCCCTGGCTGCGGCAGTGTTGGGCGTGGTCGTTTTACGCCACCGTCAACCGGATTTGCCCCGCCCGTTTCGCTGCCCGCTCTACCCGCTGCCGCCTTTTCTGTTTCTGGCCATGGCTTGCTACCTGGAGCTGCGCCTGCTGCTGAAACATCCAGTTGAATCGCTTTGTGGTTTAGTCACAATTGGAGCGGGCGCCGTAATTTACCTCTGGGTAAGAGGCAAACCGGTCAAGTCATGCATGATCAGTGATCCTGTTGGCCGGTTGCGTTTGTTGGGAATGGCAGAGGGGGTTTCTTTCCTGGTGCTGCTGTTTGTTGCCATGCCGTTTAAATATGTATTTGGCCTGCCGCAAGCTGTTGCTGTGGTGGGCTTGGTCCATGGTCTGTTATTCATCTTGTTTTGCGGAGCGCTGTTAAACGTCACGATTGTGCGCCGTTGGACCATCGGCAAGGCACTGGTTCCCTTTGTCGCCGCACTGGTTCCAGGCGGTCCCTTCATTATCGACCGTCGCCTCAGGGCTGAGGTTCAATCGCCCCCTTCTGTTTCAAACTCCTGATCCGGCACCCCCGCTATCCTGTGGATACGTTGTCGAGCCTCCAAAAAGTCTTTGTCATCAAGCGCCGGGCTACTCTCTTTCCAGGCGGCCCGTGCAATGACCGGCAACTTAAGCCATGAGCGGCAACCGCCGTGTTTGTTTTGGTATTCTATTCTCCAGGGTTGTTCAAGGCGATATATGCGCACGAGGGCCATGTTAATTCCCGGCGAGTCTGCTGGCGATTTTGACCAGCCAAAGCGCTCACGAATTGTTTCGCGCTTCCAAATGTGGAATGGCTCGAGCTCTTTTATTGTTTCCCAGGCGCCAAGGTTCCAGACAGAGCTTAGCTTCGCCCAGTATCGAATATTCACCCCGTCCCCGGGCTGGTATTCGGGCGCTTGCCCCGGGTTTCCGCCACCGGGATAAGCTTTCAAGCGC
The DNA here is from genome assembly GCA_963933075.1 of uncultured Verrucomicrobiaceae bacterium. Taxonomy (GTDB): domain Bacteria; phylum Verrucomicrobiota; class Verrucomicrobiia; order Verrucomicrobiales; family DEV007; genus CACIUL01. The sequence goes on from CAWVVE010000005.1 coordinate 13,784, forward strand.
TCTCCCTGTTCATGAAAAAGCGTTGGAAAGAGGATAAATTGATCGTGTTCGAATGAGAATCCGCTGCGTCCCTCGTGTATGCCGCCCTTGCGAAGAATGACGCTTTGCTGCCCGGAGCCAAGCGCCTCACAGACCTGTAACCATTCCTTGAAAGCTGTCGTTGAATTCACCTCGTGATTTTGGGCCCCTAATCGCCATGATGCAAGGCATTGACTCGAGGGCATTGGCTTGTTATTGTTGAAATCCTCCCGCGCGCGGACGCATTATATAAATTGATTCGTCCTCCCGCGTGAGGGTCACATAACAATTATCGAGAAACGGTGACCGTAGCTCAGTTGGTAGAGCCCCGGTTTGTGGTACCGGTTGTCGCGGGTTCGAGTCCCGTCGGTCACCCCACTTGATAAACATTATTGTGCCCGCCGGTATTTTTTTGCGGGCACCGTGGTGGAAACGTTTTCCCAATCAGCAATTTCGCGGCCTATGGAGTCTCTGGAAAAAATAATTCATTACAAGTTTCGTAATCCCCTGCTGCTTGCCGAAGCCCTTACCCACCCCAGCCTCGCCTATGAAACCCACCGTCCCCATTTTGATAACCAAAGGCTTGAATTCCTTGGTGATGCGGTGCTTCAGCTTGTATTAACCGTTGATCTTTTTAGACGATTTCCTGATTATTCTGAGGGCTCAATGACAAAATTGCGATCACGACTTGTTTCCCGTGACGCGCTTCAGGAATACTCCCGAGATATAAAGCTGGGAAAATATCTTTTGGTTGGCAAGGGCGAGGATGCCTCCGGTGGCAGGGAAAGGGCCAGCACCTTGGCAGATGCGTTTGAGTCTCTGGTTGGGGCCGTTTACCTGGATTCAGGATTCGGGGCTGCCCGGAAATTTGTTCTACTTTGTGCTTCTTCCAAGATAGAGAAGCTGGCCGCTGGGCCAATCGAGCAGAATCCAAAGGGTGAGCTACAGGAGATATTGCAGCGCCTGGCACATTTTCCCCCGGCTTACTTTGTTGTTGGTGAGTCGGGGCCTGACCACGAGAGAGTTTTTGTTTCAGAGGTAAAGTGGGGAGAATTGACCCTTGGCCAAGGAACTGGATCGAGCAAAAAAGAGGCTGAGGTCTCGGCAGCAAAATCTGCACTGGAAAAGAAGCTTTGGGACCATTCCGCGACACCTGAATAAAGATATATTTCCCATTAAACTTGTCCTTTTTGAAATGCAAAAAACAGTCAGCAGGATGTGAGTATCTGTCAGTAATGTCCTTTTAAAATATTTAGTCCCACGAAACGGCAGCTGTTCGCGACCTGTTAACCTGTTGTGAACAGCCCTCCGGGGGGCGGGGAACACCTTTTGTTTAAGTGTGGAACAGGCTACGGTGAACGTTATTAACGCCTTTAATAAGAAGATGAAACATGGCCAAAGTTCATTTCTTTCTTAAAGAGCCGGGAATAACATTCCGTTTCCTGGTTCCCCTGCTTGTTTTATGCCATGTTTTTTATGGCATGGTTGACTTGGGTGGCTATTCGTTATTCGAGTGTAAAAAATTGCTCTTTCTTGATTTCGAATCCCCTAATTCTTCGGGTGAGGATATTCTGTTGAGAAAAAGACAAATATCTATATCCACCGCCGGTGGTGTCGGTGGAAGCAGGGCAATTCGTGTTGATTACCTGGGTATAGAAAGGGGGAGTGAAAGGGTTGTTGCTGCAATATCCCTGAAAAAGAGGGCTAATGAGATGAGCTTATGCTACGACGTGCTTTTTCCAGAGGGATTTAAGTTTGTTAAGGGTGGAAAATTACACGGTTTGGGCCCGAGTTTGCCGGTTACTGGTGGAAAGCCTGTATTTCCTTCAGGCTGGAGCGCAAGGGTTGGCTTCAGGCCGAAGGGAGGGATATCCACCTATATTTATGACCAGGAGAAGAAAACCAGATATGGAATAACCAGAACCGCCCCCAAATTTGTATTCAAGCCCGGGCATTACCACTCTGTATCACTTCATGTTAAGCTTAATAACCCAGCCAGAGAAAAAAATGGCTTTGTGCACCTCTATGTGGATGGAAGAGAAGTGGTAAGAAGCGAAAACGTGAGGTTCAGATCATCGGTTGATAAAGACAGCCTCATCGGGATGTTTTTGTTCAACACCTTTCACGGAGGATCATCCATAGAGTATGCACCTCGCACAAAAGGAGGGAAATTTACCCGCGAAAGTGCATATTTTGATAATATAGGAATCTACGAGGGTAAAAACGTGCGGCCCGAACCACTCGCCGGGGATTCCAGCACAACCACCACTGAGTGAAGGACTTGCTCGATTTCCAACAATGCGAACCGTAGCTAATTGTTTAAATATAGCCCAAGCCCAAGGGATACAAATTCTCCTTGATGCCAATGGTATAAAATCCTTTATCCCTGATGAAAACGTCGCAATCCTAGCGCCATACCTGTTTGCAACCAGATCGGGTGTACGTGTTCAGGTTTGTGATGAAGATGAACCACTCGCCACAAGGGTAATTTCCGATGCATCTGAAAAAGGCTGAATTTGTTGAAAACAAAAAAGTTGCGAGAAATGAAACTGATTAAGCGTTCACTGATCCCAGAAACAGGAGTTTCCCATAACCCGCGTATCCGCAAGAAGGTAATCATTAACAAAGGACGAATTCCCAAACTCACCAATTTCAGTCAATCGACAATCAAGCCGGGCCAATATTGCCCCTCTCATCAACACCCGGACATGTGGGAGGTTTACCTTGTGGAAACCGGGCAAGGAAAAATGGTTTTGAACGGAAACGAAATTGCCCTTTGCGAAGGTGATTGCCTGATTGTGGATCCCGGTGAGGACCACTCAATGCAAAATCCCAGTTCAACCGAAGACCTGTTATTAACCTATTTTGGGATCGAACAATAAATAAGCGCATGCGCCAGGAGCCTACGCCCCATAAAAATGAAGCCGTCTGGACTTTACTCTTCCCCAGCCTTCAATGGTAATGGAATTTTTCTCAAAGTGAGCTATCGCGTGAGCCCCAACCCCGCCAACGGAATCACAAATTGCGGGAAGCGTGAGGTAATGAACACCGCTTATTTCGTCTGTGGCAAAGCCGCCGTCATGATCGTGACCATTAAAATGGCCCACAACGCAGGAACTTGCATCAAGCAGCCGGGTTAGCTTCGAGTGGTTCCAACATCGATGACGCGAACTGCCGGAATTAATGCCAGCAACCATATGGTTTAGGACAAGTGCCCGATCACCTGCATCGCTGGCATTACGCAATAATTTGCTTATTTCTAGCATTTGCCGTTTTCCGGCCATGCCGTTCCAATTCTCCGCACAGGGATCCCCCTGTTGGCTTAAACGGGCAATCTCTTTATTGGCCAGCGCACGATGCTTGCTGTCGTCCACAAGTGACACCTCGGTTGAATCAACCACTATCACGCGCCAGTTGTCCCTCCTCAGGCGCTCACCCCACGAGTTTGTAATCCCAAGCCTGTCCTGAATATCCCGGCGCTCCATGGGCCCGAGAAGGTCATGATTACCCAAAACATGAATGAAAGGGTGGGCAGATTTTTCCAGCACGGCCATGACCGAATCCAGGTGAGAAGCCTCATTTGAATCAACGAGGTCACCCAAGTTTATCACTGCCTGCAGATCCCGGGCGTTAAAGCATTCAACAGCTTCAGCCAAAAAGTCGAGGGAGTTCCGATAACGGCATTTTCCTTGGTTTTCCCTGTTGGCATACTGCACATCTGAGAAAAGCCCCACGGAGAAGAGCACAGGAGAAGAAGACATCACATAAATGATCCAAAGTCGGCAAATAAAGCTAAGATGCCACCGAATTTAAAATTTACTTGTGTTTATTATCACATGTGCCATAATATTTTAAATTTGAGACACATAGTTGATACGAACAAATAAGCGGTTTGCACTGAAAAGTTACTGCAGACCGATTAGAGTGCACCAGCCCCTGAATCAGAGAAGCTCCGTCTCGGGTCTTCTGTGAGCTACAAAATCTCTGCAAGGGGGCTGGTTGCACTCAATTTTGACGAGCCTCCGGAAAAACCAAGCCGGTAATGGCTGCCAAGGTTAGTTAAATCTTTTCAATCATCGCGTTGACGATACCTTCTGTTCGGGTAAACGCTTTTAATGTGAGCGAAACCTTCAAACACCAGACACATAAGCGCTGCGTTTTTTTTGACCGTGACGGGGTTGTAAATCGCTCGCCCGGCCTTGGCTACATCACCAATTTCAAGGAATTTGCTTTAAACGATGGCATTGGCGATCTTTTGAAAACAGTTCATTCTTTTGGCTGGCTGGCCATTATCGTGAGTTCCCAACGCTGTGTGGCAAAAGGTTTGATTGACGCCAAGGATCTCGCATCGATTCATGGATCGATGCAGGCGTCCCTTATCGATCATTATGGATCAAAATTCGATGCTATTTATGTCTATACCGGCCAACCCGGCACGGAGCACTGGGAAAAACCCCGTCCGGGAATGATTGAACAGGCCTGTAAGGATCATGCGATAGATCCGGCAGGGTCTATTCTTGTTGGAGACCAAGACAGGGATATAAAAATGGCTAAAAATGCAGGAATTGGACGAACCGTGCGGGTTTTGGATGTCAGCGAGAAGAGATCAAATGAGATTATTGCCGATCAAACGGTGGATTCCATAGCGGAAATGGTTGTTGCCGTGCGGGAACACCTGGCATGACGTAAAAATAAGCCCAATGAAGAACTTAAGTTATTGCACGCCGACAGACAATATCCATGGATCGATATTGATCGAAACAAACGCCGGTAACCTCAGGTTATTGTTTTCCACGATGCATTACTTGATTTGCGCGGTCGCAGGAAATAAAAAAGAGCATTAGGGTAACGCGAATGAATCGTCTATCAATTACCAGGAAAAGCGCTCGAGCCCAACCACTTAAGGCACACTCCGTATTTTAACATCCTTTCCAGAGCGGGAGGTTTCCCAATTGAGCTCACAACATAGAAGATTTCGACACTATAGGACAAGGTCAGCGGTGGTATTTTTGCTGATCCCGCTCTCCTGTATTGCCCATGTGGTTTGCGGGTTTTTATTCGGCAATCAACAGCAATGGCCCGCCGCGGAGCTCCTGGTGATTTCGGCGGCCCTGATTGCACTTTTACGCATGTTTTTTGCGGCCAGGCCATTGCGAGGCTGGTTGTTCACCCTTAATGCCGCCGGCTGGCTGATAGCGGCTGGATTTTTGTGGTGGACACAGATTTACTCCTCTTATCCTCAAATGACAACGAGGGTGAAAACGGGCGCAAAAATTTCCGGGTTCCTTGATCAGGGCGGTTCCGATCAATCCACCAATGATTCCCAGCCGGATTCCGCTGCCGGGGTTCCCGCCCCAGCAAAGGATGCACAGAAAATTCAACTACCAGCACTTCAGGAAGAGGAAATTTTCCTCGATGCAAGCGGCAAGTCTTTTCAATTGCTCCCGGTCCCCGTGACGGCCAAGCAAAGTAAAAGTGTTGCCGTTTCTCCGAAAATTAATGCTTCCAGCAATTACAAACCGACGCCAGTTTCACAGCAATCATCCGCTACGCTGCTGGTGTTTTTTCGTGGCTGGTGGTGACCGTTTTGTATTGGGGAGCTGGTCCAGCTACAAAAGGTACACGCAAGGTTTAAGGAATACGGAATAGAAATTATGGCCATCGCCGCCGGATCTGCCGAGGATGCCAGCAAGGCGAAAAAATTGTCCTCGGCGAATTTCGTAATAATGGCCGATGAGGGCGGGGCAATGATGGATCAGTTTGGCTTGCGTGATGTTGGCGGCAACCCCTTCACGGGAGAGGACGCCGCCCGGCCGGCTGCCGCGCTTGTCTCCAGGCAGGGGAAATTACTTTGGGCAAAATACGCGGAGAATTATCGAGTGAGAATGAATGCGGACGAGCTTTTAGAGCTCTCAAAAAAGGCCCTTTTTCCGGTTCTCGGATCCGGCAAATGAGCCTGCTAAATTTCAGCTAGGCCGTCTTTCTTTCTGCGGGCAATAATGGCCCCGCCTTTTTTGCCGGGATTATCTGCGACTGTTCTGCTATGGCGGAAAGTCCTAGAAATTAACCATAACCTATTTATTATAATCGAGTTACCGTAAATTACTATTCAGCCAAACAGCCAATACGGCAATATCGGCCGGGGTTACTCCGCTAATGCGCCCAGCTTGACCGAGCGTGGCAGGACGAATAGCCGAGAGCCTTGTTGCGGCTTCTTTTTTCAGGCCCCCGAGCTCTGCGTAATCGATATCGGATGGTATCACGTGATTCTCCATGCTGCGTGTTCTCTCAACCATATTTTGCTGTCTGCCGATATAGCCCGCATATTTGAATTCTATTTCAAGCAAGTGCCAAATTTCGCGTGGGAATTTTTTGCTTATTTCCAAGGGCAACGCGGCGGCTGTATTATCCGGCTTACGGAACCACGCATCCAGTTTTAGTCCTTCGTGGACCAGTCCTCTGCCGAGCTTTAGGCCGTTCTTCAGCAATTGTGCCTTTGCATGAGCCCGATCGGCACGTTGTCCGCCGACCAGTCCGCAATCCGCGGCAACAGGTGTAAGGCGCAGGTCGGCATTGTCCTGACGGAGCAGCAAGCGGTATTCCGCACGGCTGGTAAACATCCGATAAGGCTCGGTGACTCCCGAGGTAACCAGGTCATCGATCATTACCCCGATGTATGAATTAGCCCGCGACAAGGTGACGGGCTTTTCCCCCTTGATCTTTAATGCTGCATTGGCTCCCGCAATGAGCCCTTGTCCTGCCGCCTCTTCATAACCGGAGGTGCCATTGATTTGTCCGGCGAAATAGAGGCCCTCAACGGCCTTGGTTTCCAGTGATGAATAAAGTTGCGTGGGAGGGCAGTAGTCATATTCCACCGCATATCCTGGTCGTATTATTTCGGCGTTTTCCAGACCCGCGATGGAGCGGATGAATTCATGCTGCACAGAGTAGGGCATCGAGGTCGAAACACCATTTACATAATATTCGCTGGTGTGGCGACCTTCCGGCTCCAAAAAGATCTGGTGACGCTCTCGTTCTGCAAATTTTACCACCTTATCTTCGATCGATGGACAATACCTTGGCCCAACCCCTTCGATCGCACCGGAATACATCGGCGACTGATCCAAATTGGATCGAATAATATCGTGTGTCGATCCATTGGTATACGTAATCCAACATGGCGATTGTTCCATGTGGAACAATGGATTTCCCCACGGATTAAGCGTAAATGTGTCATTTGATTTTGAACCATCGTGTTCGCTGCCGATCGTATCAGCCATAAAGCTGAATAACGGGGGATTTTTATCCCCATCCTGCCTTTCGCAAGCCGAATAATCAATGGATCTGCCATTTAAACGGCAGGGCGTACCCGTTTTAAAGCGCTCAATCCCAAAGCCAAGTCGCAACAGCTCACTTGAAAGAGTCGATTCAGCATCTCCCATTCGACCTCCGCGCTCGCTTTGTTTGCCCACATGCAACAATCCGCGCATAAAGGTCCCGGAACTAATAACAATGGCCTTGGCGCGAAAAGAGATTCCCAGATTTGTGGATACCCCGGTGACGCGATCTCCAGACACCATCAGTTCAGAGACATTGCCCTGATGCAAATCAAGGCCAGCCTGGGTTTCCAGGAGGTTTTTCATCCTGAACTGGTAAGCTTTTTTATCGCATTGTGCCCGTGGTGCACGCACGCTTGGACCCTTTTTCGCATTAAGCATCCGAAATTGAATACCAGTCGCATCGGTATTTAATCCCATGACGCCACCAAGCGCATCAATTTCCCTTACCATGTGGCCCTTGGCCAAGCCTCCAATAGCGGGATTACATGACATTTGTCCCACGGTATCGAGATTCTGCGTGAGGACAGCCACTTTGCAGTTAAGCCGTGCCGCAGACATTGCCGCTTCAACACCGGCATGCCCTGCGCCGATTACCAGGACATCGTAAGTTTTTGGAAAGGTATACAAAACGTTTTGCGTTTAGCGCGTGATGAGGGGAAAACCGCAACTTACGGCATCTGCATTATAGGGTAACCTGTTGGAAGCATTGTGTTCCACATGGAACATTTGTTGATATTTCGAATTGATAGACTTTCTGGAGAGCATTACAGCCGGGAGCAAAGAACATAATCCCCTTATAATCAAGAGATTAAAAAGATATTACGGGATCCGCCGCCAGCGCGGGCCTTTGAATGTCCGCCCACGGGAGGCCATATTAAAGAGTGGATTTATCTGCAACAGGAGGTGAGTAGTTGTGAAAATGGAATCCGCCAAATCATACCCTAGAATCATTTCGGAAATAGGATACCTTATTCGCGTTATGCTCTGGCGACTGATCTTCAGCATATTACTAATTTTAATCTTCGTGGCAATCCGCACGCTGCCGGCATACGCGGGGGATGGGGCAGCGCAGGCCCTGGCCAATATTTCACCA
>CAWVVE010000006.1:0-21867 GCA_963933075.1 uncultured Verrucomicrobiaceae bacterium
CATTCCACTTCACCGGGAGTCGCGGATCGTTTTCAGCACTGCCGTCACCCCGGGGACCACGCCAACCGGGCCAGTTTTCTGTGGCTCTCGACATTTCCCCCTGTGCGAGGAAAATCATCAGGCTGAGGAGAATAATAGGATGAAATTTGATCATGGGGAGATGGTTCCTTAATTGAGGGGGGGCGACGGGTTGGATGATATTATGCTGCGGAGGCTGCCAATAACAATTTTCTATATGGAATATCTGCAAAAAAGCAGAGGCTATTGAATGATCTCATGCAATTACAGTGTTTTGTATTTCTTTGCGTGACCGGGGTGAGACATTCCTATAGGATAAATTTAACATGATTTTGATGGGTAAATTCAGGAGGGGAGTGTGTTGTTCCTGGGTAATTTTCCTTGCCCTGTCTCCTGGCGTCTTTGCGCGTGAAGTTTCATTTAATCGTGATATCCGCCCGATTCTTTCTGATCGATGCTTTGCCTGCCACGGGCCGGATGCAGGTGAGCGAAAGGCAAAGTTGAGGCTGGATCGCGAGGATGGTCCGCAAGGTGCTTACCGTGTCCATGATGGATCAACGGCGATTAAGCCGGGTTCAATTGCGCAAAGTGCTTTATGGGAGCGCATCACTACGGCTGATGTTGATGATTTAATGCCGCCCCGGAAAGCGCACAAGAAGTCGCTGTCCAAGGCTGAACAGGAGTTGATAAAGCAATGGATTGAGGGCGGTGCGCGCTATGAGGCGTTCTGGTCCTTTGTGCCGGCAAGGATGCCCGCGATTCCGCAGGTGAAGGATCAGGACTGGAGCAGGCTCCCGATCGATTTACATGTGTTGAAGCGAATGGAGTTTGAAGGGATCTCTCCATCGAAAGAGGCGGACAAGCGCACCACGATTCGCCGTGTCAGCTTTGACCTCACCGGTCTTCCGCCGAGCAGGAAGGAAGTCAGGGCGTTTGCCGCGAATGACGATCCGGGGGCTTATGAGCAACTCGTGGACCGGTTGCTTGCCAGCAATGGGTATGGTGAGCATATGGCCCGTTACTGGCTTGACCTGGTGCGTTTTTCCGATACCAACGGTATGCACAAGGACTTTTACCGGAATCATTCCGCTTACCGTGACTGGGTGATCAGGGCCTTTAATGAGAACCTTGGCTACGATGATTTTGTTCGATACCAACTGGCAGGGGATCTGTTTCCGGAGGCTAGCAATGACCAGTTGGTTGCTTCAGGGTTTAATCGCCTTCACCTGATCATTGATCGGGGAACCGCATTACCGGAGGAGAGTTTTTTCAAGAATGTCGTCGACCGCGTTACGGCTGTTGGCACTGCTTTTATGGGGATGACCGTTCATTGTTCTTCATGTCATGACCACAAATATGATCCCCTTACCCAGAAGGATTTTTATTCCTTGTTTGCCTTTTTTAACAACATTGATGCCGCCGCGGAAACCGCAGGGGCTCCCAAGAATGGCCTGCAGCCGCCCTTTGTGAGTCTTGGGACAATAGAGCAGAAGGACAGGATCAAGGAGCTTGATGGTCAGTTGGCCCGGATTGAGCCTGAGGTGCAGGAAGCCAAGAAGAGGACGACCAATGAGGCTGATCCCGAGAAGAAAAAGGGACTCATGCAGGAAGCCAGAGAGGTGGTGGCAAAGCAGCAGGAACTGAAGCGGGAACGGGATCGCATAGGCCGTGAGATTCCCCGTGCAATGGTGATGAAGGAGCGTCAGGAAATACGTCCCTCGCACATCATGAAGAGGGGACGCTACGATGATCCCGGTGAGGAGGTTGAGCGCAACACGCCCGGGTTTTTGGCTGCCCTGAAGAAGAGTGGCGAAGTCGCCTCGCGGCTGGACCTTGCGGAGTGGTTTGTTGATCGTGAGAATCCGCTTACTGCGCGTGTTGCGGTCAATCGCTTCTGGCAGCAGTTTTTCGGTGTAGGGCTGGTGAAAACCTCTGAAAACCTTGGCGCGCAGGGGGAGGTGCCAAGCCATCCCGAGTTGCTTGATTACCTCACGGCATCCTTCATCGATTCCGGGTGGGACATCAAGGCGCTGGCCAAGCAAATCGTGTTGTCAAAAACTTACCTTCAAGCCGCCGGTACCGGTCCGGAGCAGTTCAAGAAGGACCCGGAGAACCGCCTGCTTGCACGGGGATCACGCTTCCGCATGGATGCCGAGATGATACGAGATCAAATCCTTGTCACCAGCGGCTTGCTGGTCAACACGATGTATGGCCGCAGTGTCAAGCCTCCGCAGCCCGATGGGCTATGGAAGGCGGTGACCATGATCGGGGAACGATTTAAACCTGATACCGGCGAAGCTGTATACCGCCGGAGCCTGTACACTTATTGGAAGCGCGGGATGCCACCGCCGCAGATGACAATACTCAATGCGCCGATCAGGGACGCATGCACCGCGCGCCGCGAACGAACCAATACCCCCTCGCAGGCATTGCTGCTGCTCAACGAGAGTGAATACCTGAAGGCAGCCCGGCAACTGGCGATTCAGGCTCTTGGCCCGCAAGATGCCAGCGCCATACAGCGGTTGGCATTTGTCTACGAGACAGTAACATCAAAACTTCCGGACGCTGGGGAACAGGAGGTCCTAGCTGCGCTCATTGAGAATCTTCATGAGAAGTATCTTGCGACGCCATCGCTGGCAGATGACATCTGCAGCGGAATAGCCCTGCCGGATGCCGGCAAGAAGGCCCAATTGGCGGCTTGGACAGTGCTGGTCAATACGCTCTATAACCTAGATATTACCAAGACCCGTGAGTGAGATGAAAGATCAAGCCACCATGCATGCAGACCTGCAGTCGCGGCGTTCATTCCTGTTGAACTCCGGGATGGGGCTTGGTACCGCGGCATTTTCCTCGCTGATTTCCCGTGAGGGAATTTCCGCTGAACCGGCTTTGAGCCCTAAGGCCAGCGCAAAACGGATCATCTTCCTTTTCATGGCGGGGGCTCCCAGTCAGGTGGACCTTTTTGACTATAAACCGGACCTGCACAAACTCTTTAAAACCGAGTTGCCAAAGTCAGTGAGCAAGGGGCAGCGCGTCACCACGATGACCCGTGGCAGGCAACAGTTGATTGCCCCGACGATGTTCAAGTTCGGCCGCCAGGGCAAGAGTGGAATCTGGCTCAGTGAGTTGTTGCCTCACCTCTCGACAGTGGCTGACGACCTTTGCCTTATCCACTCCTTCAACACCAACGCGATCAATCATGATCCCGGCAAGACATCCTTTTGCACAGGGTCCGAGATACCGGGAAAACCAAGCATGGGGGCCTGGTTGAGTTATGGACTTGGAACCTTGAACAAGAACCTGCCCGACTTCGTTGTCATGCCTTCGGCTTTCTGGAGTGGGCGAGTCAATGTCCAGGCGCTCTATGCACGCTTGTGGGGAAGTGGTTTCCTTCCCTCAAGGCACCAGGGAACCTCCTTCCAGGTCACGGGGGACCCGGTATTGTTCCTGTCCAACCCGAAGGGGATTGACAGCGGTGTCCGGCGCCGCATGCTGGATTCCCTGGCCGAGTTGAACCATAAGCATCATGCCGAAATCGGGGACCCGGAGATCCAGACAACTATTGCACAGCAGGAGATGGCCTTTCGCATGCAGTCCTCAGTGCCTGAACTGAGTGATATATCCGGTGAGCCGAAGCATGTCCTGGAAATGTACGGTCCTGAGGTCAATAAGCCGGGCTCTTATGCAAGGAATTGCCTGCTTGCGCGCAGGATGGCCGAACGCGATGTGCGCTTTGTGCAGCTTTTTCATCGGGGATGGGACCATCATTCCCGCTTGCCGGATAACATGAGGGGGCAGTGTCGTGATGTTGACCAGCCCACTGCTGCGTTGCTGAAGGATCTCAAGACTCGCGGGCTGCTTGAGGATACCTTGGTTGTTTTCGCCGGGGAATTCGGGCGCACAGTGTTCGGGCAGGGAAATATTACGCGTGATGTTTATGGCCGGGATCATCATCCTCGCTGCTTTTCCGGCTGGGTTGCCGGTGGTGGTATCAAGGGTGGCATGCATTATGGCAAGACCGATGATTTCAGTTATAACATCGTTGAGAATCCTGTGAACGTGCGCGACCTACACGCCACCATGCTGCACCTTCTTGGAGTTGATCACCACAGGCTGATTTTCCCTTTCCAGGGGCTTGATCAGAAACTGACCGGGGTGGAGTCATCCCGGGTGATAAAGGATATTATTGGCTAACCCGGGTGGGCTTTTCAGGGTTTTGGCGGCACTTTACGGAAGCGCGCGAGGTGGACGGCACAGATGAAATGAAAGGACATCTCACAAACCCCAGCCAACCTGGCAGTCATGTGTGTTGCCAAGGAGGCTTCCTAATTGCATGGCTTGCGGGATTCCTTGCATTAGTGACCGGCTTGCCGGCACAGGGAACCCTTGATGATTATCAGCGTGCCTCCAACCTGAGGAAACAGGCTGAGGGAAAGTTGTGCAAGGGGAAGGTTGAGGCGCACTGGCTTGCTGGTGGAGGGCGGTTCTGGTATCGCAATGAGTTGGCCGGCGGGCACTCGGAATTTGTCTTTGTTGATATCGGCAAAGGCCTGAAAAAGGTCGTCGTCGGCGGTGAAAAAGTGGCAGCGGCACTGGCACGGGAAACCGGTAGCGAGGTTGATCCGGAGGAAGTCAACATTGAGGCGATGGATATGGATGAGGATGGGCGTGTCTTGGTGAATTCCGGGGGTCTTGCTTTTCGCCTTGATTCCGAGTCGGGAGCATTCATTGGGCCCGCGGATAAGCTTGGCAAGCCGGTGAAGGGACGCGAGCCGGGCGGCGGGCATCGCAATCGATATGCCCGCAGGGGGAATGTATCACCGGATCGCAAATGGAAAATCAGCGTTATTGAGGGGAACATTATTGGCCAGGCACATGACGGGAATAACCGCATAGCCTTTACCGGCAAAGGGGAGGTGGAAAAGATGCAGGTCTATTGGTCGCCGGATTCACGGTATTTTATCGCCATGCAGACCGTGGCAGGAGTTGACCACATTGTTCATGCTCTCGAGTCATCACCCGGGAACCAGGTGCAGCCCAGGTTGAAGTCATGGCGCTACACCAAGCCGGGAGACAGGATCGCGATTACCAAGCCACGTCTCTTCAGCCTTGAAGAGAAAAGCGAGATTGCTCTTGATGACCGGCTTTATGCCAATCCCTGGCAGATAGACCGGTTGCGATGGGCGCTGGATTCCTCGGGGTTTACCTTCATTTACAATCAGCGCGGTCACCAGGTCCTGCGACTTGTGGAAGTGTCTGCATTTGATGGCGCGACGCGTACGTTGATTGAGGAAGTCCCGGATACATTCGTGAATTATTTCCAGAAGCAGTTTGTCGCTTTCCTGGACGGGCGGGAAGAGGTCATCTGGATGTCAGAACGGGACGGCTGGAATCACCTTTATCTCTTTGATGCCAAGACAGGTGGGCTAAAGAATCGGATTACCGGCGGGCAATGGGTGGTAAGGGGAGTGGATCGTGTTGATCCTGACAAGGGGCATATCTGGTTTCGTGCCTGTGGCATTGATGGAAATCAGGATCCTTACCATGTCCACTTCTGTCGCATTAATTTCGACGGCACCGGGCTAGTGCGCTTGACTGAAGGTGATGGCACGCACGAGATCCGTTACTCGCCGGATCGCAGGTTTTTCATCGACCGTTATTCACGGGTTGACCTGCCTCCTGTCCATGAACTGCGACGCAGTAACGACGGCAGCCTTGTGTGTCAACTTGAGCAGGCTGACATCAGTCAATTGCAGGCGCTTGACGGCTGGTCAATGCCGGAACGCTTCACGGCGAAGGCGCGCGATGGCAAGACGGATATCTGGGGGATTATTCACCGCCCGGCTAACCTTGACCCTTCAAGGAATTACCCGGTAATCGAGAAGATCTATGCAGGTCCCCATGGCCAGTATGTGCCGAAGCGATTTTACAGCTTCTTTACCGCCATGGATCTTGCCGAGCTTGGCTTTGTTGTCGTTGTCATCGACGGCATGGGAACCAACTGGCGTTCCAAGGCATTTTTGGATGTCTGCTGGAAGAACCTGAAGGACGCCGGTTTTCCTGACCGTATTCCATGGATCAAGGCGGCTGCCAGGAAGTATCCCTTCATGGATACCTCACGTGTTGGTATCTATGGCGGCTCGGCCGGCGGACAGAATGCGCTGGGAGCCCTGTTGTTTCATCCGGGGTTCTACAAGGCAGCAGCTGCTGATTGCGGATGCCATGACAATCGCATGGACAAGATCCACTGGAATGAGGGCTGGATGGGCTTGATGGGGCCCCACTACGCGGAGAACTCCAACGTTACCTATGCCCACAAACTTGAGGGAAAGCTGTTGCTCACCGTCGGGGAACTGGATACAAATGTTGATCCTGCCTCCACCATGCAGGTGGTTAACGCGTTGATCAAGGCGGACAAGGATTTTGACCTGGTGGTCGTTCCCGGAGCCGGACACGGTGTGGGCGAGACACCTTACCTTCGCCGGCGTCGACAAGATTTTTTTGTGCGTAATCTCCTGGGTGTCGAGCCACGTCGTGAGTGAAGCCGGCGGCGGGGCTCACTCGTGCTCCTTGCGGGCACGGTAGAAGCGTGTAATGCCCGGGGTTACCGGGTAATCGCGCATGATGGTTCCTTCTACGCCATGGATGCCGGTCTCTCGGGACTGCCAGTTGACCAGATCGGTGGATTCCTCAATGCTGTAGGTATGGCCGCTTCCTGCTGGAAAGCTAAGGTTGAGTCGTTCTAGTGCCCCGGAAGGCAGCCGGGTGACGCCTACATCCAGGAGGAAGGGGGGCGGCGGATCTCCATGATCATGGGTGTGCAGCGAGATGCCGTTGAGGGCAAGATGTGAAGGGGCGATGGTTTCAAGCGTTCCCGGGGTTGCTGAAAAACCGAAGGTGACCGATCCCCCTGCAGGGATGGACTGATTCCATCCCGCATGGCTCACCGTGTAGTGGTTGTCCTCACGGCTGACAAGTTGCGCATTCCAGAAGGAGGAGATTTCCTGCTCGATTTCAAATTCCAGTTCCCAGGAGTTGATCGGGTGGTCCGAGAGATTGGTGATTTCTACCTCAGCGGTGAAACCGGAATTCCAGTCACTTTGAATGGAGAAGTCCACCTCTGCCCTGAGGTCGTGCGGGACGACAGGATTGTTGTCAGGATTGCCGTTGCCGTTGCCTGTCCCGTCCCCAAAGTCGATGTCACTGGCGGAGAAGAAGACTTCTCCTGCGGGATCAATCCTTTGCCAGATCACGTAGAGGACGTGATGTCCTTTGCGTTGCGGAAAATCAACGGTGAACCGATAATAATGGCCGTCGCGAACCACCTGCCCGGCACCGGGCAGTGGTTCCAGGTCATCCCACCCCATTGGTTGGTCGGGTGTCCATCCTTCGCGCGTGATAAATGCCAGGAAATAACTTGGATCATGCGGCACCCAGGCATCAAAGACTACCGGGTAAAGGCCGGGGTTGACGGCAGTGGCAGGCCAGTCATTACGTATTAGGTCCAGACCGGAGTATTTTTCACGCCCGGCACCGGCCAGTTGACCATCGGGAATAATGGCACGGTATGGATCGATACTCGCGGGGTCATATCCCGGGACCATACGGCTGATTTCATGCCAGTCGTAGAATGCCTGTGTGCCGGCCGTTGCAATCGCAGCGGCAGAGGCTGCGCTTTTTGGGGACTCTGGATTTTCCTGAAATATGCGATAGGCACGGCTGACGGGGGTACTGATGGACCCGTGGCCGGAGGCATGTTCAATGCAGCAGATCAGTAATATTGAGGCCAGCAGGGTTGTGGCTTGGGACAGGTGGGGGGGGCTTGCATGGGAATGCATGGGGGTGTTTCTTGTTGGCAACCAATCTACCATAGCTTTGTGGGTGTTTCAAAGTGGAGTAATTCATGCGCGCTCATATACCGGTGCGGGTTTTGTGGACAGCCGGGGTGGGGACCCCGAAGCAGGCGACAGCCCGTGCTCCTTTGCCAAAGGGGTATTCACGGTAGGTCCATCGGTATCCCGTGATGGATTTTGTAAGGCTATTCCATTCAGGCTCGGAGTAGGTGCGTAAATTGGTGGCGATTGTATCCCAAGTGAAGGCGATAGGGATCAGCGGGCACAAGTAGGTGAATATAAACTTCAGCATCTTCTGGCGGCGAGCCAGGAACGGGTTTGCCAAGATCGCCAGTGGAACCGCAGGCATGCTGAGGGCAAGCCTCATGAGTCTTCTGCATCCACGGGGGGAACATTCAAAGATGAAAATTGCTTTCTTGTCGGAAGAGCAATTCTCCAGTATTTCCCGTGCCTGTTCCGTATCAAAATGATGGAATGCGTTAACCAGCATCCTGGCATCGTGATTAATGCCAAGGGGGACTTTGCTTGCGTTTACCGGGGCAGCATGGAATTCCAGTGCATAAGGATCTTCATCGCGGGTTGTTTTCAGCGTCGCGAGGTTTGGGAAGAGATCAGAAAGGATGAACCGTGGGAGCGGACGGTCTCGTTGCTTGAGCCATTTGGTGAGATTGGCCGTGGGCTGTCCGCTGCCGCTGCAGAGGTCAAGGACATGAGCTGGCTTTGCGGCTTGAAAGAATTCCTCGAACGCAGGCCCCATGATGGCAGCGAAATTGCCCCACCGGAGGCCTCGCCCGAGCGCTTCCACCACGGAGTCCCTTATAAATCCCGGGCATCCACTGCGCTCATGAAATTCAAAGAGATGCCGTCTTTTCATAAAGCCTTTAAAGGATTCCCGGTGCAGGCAAAGCTTGAATACACGGAGTTTTCCGTGATGACAAGGCAACATTGATGAGGATGCGGCGAGGGCAACGTGCCCACCCATGCGACATGCTCCGGTTGACGGTTCTGTAGAAGGACTTGAGTCCGATAATTTCTTCCCCTTGACGGTGAAAGAAGAAACTTATTGCATACAGGTCAATATTCGATCGTCAAAGACCGGAATAACCTATTCCATGATGATGATATTATTTTTCCGTTCTTTCTGTAAATTTCTTGCAAACGTCAATGCCCGGGAGGGCAGGATTGTAACTTCCAAGCGATTGGGATTTGCATGCCCGGTTTTAATTTTCCTGATGCATGTATGCAGCGTGCTGCCGGTTTTCTCTCAGTTAGAAAAGGATGGAACCGGAATTGTTAATGGATATCAGATTGGTCCCAGGGTCGACTTGAGAAGTGCCGATCTAAGAGGGGCTGATCTCAAGGGCGCCAACCTTGAAAATTCGGATTTGCGTGAGGCTAACCTTGAGGGGGCTGACCTGAGCATGGCGTCACTTATCGGCTGCAACCTGGACGGGGTTAATCTTTCCGGGGCCCGCCTTAATGGAGTAAGGATTTCAGATTCCAATGTGGCTCCGGCAATTTCTGGCGCAGGGCGTGCGACATACCGTAAGGTTGTTGCCCTTGAGGACCTCGGTGAGGAGCATGAGGCAAAGCTGGGGTTGCTCATTGATGATGGTGAGAACCGTGAGGTGCGGCTTGGTGCAATGGAAGAGATTGGCGGCGAGCATGAGGCAAAGCTGGGGTTGCTCATTGATGATGGTGAGAACCGTGAGGTTCGACTTGGGGCAATGGAAGAGGCGCTTAACCGGATGAATGCGAAACTTGAGCAATTGGCGGCACAAATCCCCGTCTTGGAGGCGGCAATCGCTGAGCGGGAAGAGAAAATTTCGTTACTTGAAAAGCGGCCGACCATGGAGCAATTGATGGAAGGGCGAGCTGCGGGTGTTCTTTTGCAGATTAATGAAGGGGGCAAGGGAGAGCTTACCCTAAGCCTCAGGATTGAGCAGAGCGAGGATCTGTTCCATTGGACGCCCGTGGAGGAGTTGATCAAGCACACCCTTCCAGTTCCTGAAGGCAAGCGCTTCTATCGATTTGCTCTAGCCCGGTGAATGTGATGACATTAATGTTGCTTGGATTTCTCTTCAAGCAGCCCCTTGATGACCTGCATCTCACAGGAAAGTTCTTCCATCCTGGCATGAAGATCGCTAATGCCATCGCGTACCGGGTCCGGGACTTCCCGTTGCCTTCGCTTCATTTCCGCCTGCAGGTAGACTTCAGCTTTCATTTCCTCCATGCTGCTCATGATCACGCCGATGACGAGGTTCAACATAACCATGGTTCCAATGAGCACGAAGCTGACAAAGAACAGGGCGGCGCCAACCGGTGAGGAGTTGGGAACGGGTTGCCATTTCAGCATGTCCCCAGGCGTGTAACCATACGCATCCGATCCATACATGTTTATATACATGACGTCTGTCCAGTCCTCCAATGTCACCACGCGGAATAAGGAGAGCATGGCGGTTTGCAGGTTGCGAAAGTGAACGGGATCATTTTCGCCGTAAAAGAAGACCGCCATTGCGCCGTAGGCATAGAAAAGAAGGAACAGCAGGATTGTCACGTAGAACATCGAGGGCAGGCTCTTCAGAAGGCAGCCCACCAGTATTTGCAGTTTCGGGATAACGGATACCAGTCGCAGGACCCGCAGGATACGGGCAAGACGGATGACCGGGAGGAAGTCCCCGTTGATAGGCAGCAGGGGTTCCAGCAGGCATGCGGCGACGATGAGAAAGTCGAACAGGTTCCATGGGTTGCGGAAGTAGTTTATCGGGCGGGAGCCCTCGGCAAGAATCTTGATGATTATCTCGATGGTAAAAATGCCCAGGACAATCACGTCGAGGAATTCGAGAACTGTTGCGTTGCGTATCGCAAAGCCCTTGTAAGTCTGCATTCCCACAAGGACCGAGGCGAAAAGGATTACGACGATAATCAACCGCTGGAAGGTTGCGGTATTGGAGATACGTGCGCATAACTTCGTCATGATGCCAATTGTTTAAGTCAGGGCATTTTCCGGGCAAGCAGAAAGGCAGCGCTAGAAGCGCCAACGCAGTGCTATGCCTGGCATTTCCATTCCCCAAAGGATGAAGCTTGCTCCCAGGTTGCCGGTGATTTTCCGGCTCAAGGAAAGGTGTGTGTCTGTGCCGCTGTATTGCACCATGAGAGAGTATGACTGATGGCGCAGGGTCAAGCCGCCAACAGGACGCAGTTCTTCGAGTTCATCAATATAGACAGCACCCGCATAAGGGGAGAGCGTGAGGTTGAGAGCATCGATACGGGGAAGCGCCTTGCTTAAGGTTCCGAAGAATGCGCGGCTTTCAACCTCGCTGTCGCCGAGGCGGAAGTCATCGACGGTCGTGCCGAGAATAAGCGCGGGTTTCCAGTTGTCGGGATTCTCGGATACGGCACGCCAGGTGGCGGTGATTCCGGCCTTGTCAGCGAGGGGGCGGTAGTCTGTGCCGAGTGCAAAGTTTTGGGTGAGCCAGAAGGAGATTGAACCGTAGAGTTTTCCGGCATCTCCTTTCTCGGGAATCCAGCGCGTGGTGATTGTCCCCTTGATCGGGTTGCCTTCAGCGGTTTGTTCTGCTGCGCCACTCACGGTGCCGCCTTCACCTGGTCACAATGGTCAGGCAGGCGTTTCGGAAACGCCATCCTGCGCGATTACGGACGGGGTTGCCAGCAGGGTCAATGCAACCATCAACATGAACGCGCGAATTCTTTGGATAGTCATTGTGTTTATTGTATTTGGCCCGGTAGGTCCGGGCTGTGGAGGGCAATGGCAGTTGTGACCCTTGAGGTGTTGCTCAAACTCTTATGTTTTTATTAATACTGCAGTCGCCAACCGCTTGGTCAATGAATAAAATCGGCACCGCTCGTGTTGATGGAATGCGCGAGGCCGGTTGTTGATTATAGAGTTGTCGAATTATTTACGCCGTTAGTGGTCGCAGGTGCAGGCGTATTCCTTGTAGTCACAGGTGGGACAGTCGTGCAGGTTACACTGGAATTTTGCAGTAACTTCGTCGCTTTCCTTGTCTGCCTTGATCATGACCACGACCGGGAAATCTTTACCCTCGGGGAGCGGTTTATCAGAGATGAGCGAGTTGCCCTCGGTCGCGAATGACAAATTCACCGGATTCTGGCGATCTCCCGCAATGACCGAGATAACCTGTGCGCCGGCCGCTATCGGCTTGAAGTCGTCATCGACAAATGTGATCCGCACCTTGCGGTTATCAGTGACGAAAAACTCGGCATGAGGCTCGACATTAGTCAGCACCCTGCCGCCGTTTGGCCCGGCCTTTTTGGCGTGGGCGTGATCATCTTCGTGATGCTGGTGACCTTCCTCGGCGTGCTGGTGGCCTTCCTCGGCGTGGTTGTTGCCTTCCTCGTCATGGTGGCGGCCTTCCTTGTCATGGTCATGCTTGTCGCATGAGGAAAGTGCTAACGCGGCGATGAATGTCGCGGCGAGGCTTGGCAGCAGCTGTGTTTTGGCTTTCATTTTATCTTTTGTTTCAGGTTCTATTTTAATTGTAGTGCGATCTCATTCTGAGGCTAGTGATTTTAATTTTACTGAGCGTTCAGCAGCACGCCTGCCAAAGGCATGGAACATTGCCGGTGTAACGCCAAGACCGAGGAGGGTTGAGGACAACAGGCCTCCCACGATTACCACGGCGATGGGATGAAGGATCTCCTTGCCGGGTGAATCTGAGGCGAGGACAAGCGGTATCAGTGCGATACCGGTAGCCAGTGCCGTCATGAGAACCGGCACCAATCGCTCCAATGTTGCCCGTTCTATCATCTTGCGGCTGAATTCCTCGCCTTCGTGGCGCATCAGGTGGAGGTAGTGGGAGATAAGCAGGATGCTGTTGCGCGAGGCGATGCCGGCGACCGCGATTAAACCGACCAGTGTGGCTATGCTGACATTGTCCAGCATGATCCAGGTAAAAGCGAGCCCCCCGATAAACGCCAACTGAATGTCGCAAATGACCTGAGTGACAAAAAACGGGGTTTTAAAATAGCCGTAAAGAAGAAAGGCGATGAGGATGAATACGGCGGCACTGAGCAGGGCAATCCTTCCCGTTGCTTTCTTCTGCGCTTGATATTCGCCCTCGAAGCTGATGTCGTAGCCTTCGGGGAGATTCACTTTGTCCATGACATCAGCCTGCAGTTGCTCAACCAGTCCCGAGAGGTTGCGCCCGGCAGGGTTGATGCTGACCACGAAGCGTCGTTGCGTGTTCTCGCGCTGGATCACATTGGGGCCTTTTGCCTGACGGATATAGGCAATCTGGTTGAGCGGAATGAGTTGTCCGCTTTCGGTGTCGATCGGCATCCTCGCCAATCGCGTTGGCGATTCACGCCATTCACTTGGAAGACGGATGACCATATTAATGGTGCGTTGGCCTTCGTAGAGTTCTGAAACATTCTTGCCGCCGATTAGAGTCGAAAGCTGTTCATTGAGGGCACCGGGAGTTACGCCGTAAGCCAGTGCCCGTTCCCGGTTGATTTCTATTCGCATTTGCGGGATTGGTGCTTGTTGCTCAATGCGGGCGGCTTCAAACCCGGGAATTTTGCGTGCGATTGCCTGAATCTCACTGCCGATGCGGCGTATCTCGTCAAGATTTTCGCCGAATACCTTGATGGCAACCTTTGCCGATACTCCGCTGAGCATATGGCCGATACGGTCGGCAAGCGGTCCGGTGAGGACACTGAATGTTCCGGGTATGCCGCGCATCCTTTCGCGAATGTCCTCGAAGACCTCTGCCCGTGAACGGCTGCTGGACATGAAGTCAAAGTCTATATCGAACTCGACCGTTGACACGGGTACTACGTGATCACCTCGTTCGGCACGACCAACACGGCGTCCCACCTTGTTGACCTCGGCAATCTCAAGAAGCAGGCGATCAGCTATTGCTGCCAGTTCATTGGTCTGCCGGAGTGAGGTTCCTGGCGCTGCCGTCAGTGAAACCAGAGCGGTTTCTTCCTTGAAGGCGGGGAGGAAATCCTTGCCCATGATGGGGTAGAGCGTGATTGCTCCGGCAAACAGTGTTGACGCCGCTAACAGGACGATGATCGGTTGTCCAAGGGCGATGCGGAGCAGGGATTTTTTATACAGAGTCTTGATGCTCCTGACCAAAATTCCGTCGATGTGCTTTCGTTTGCCCTTTGGGTTTATCAGCAGAGAACAAAGCACGGGAATCACGGTGAGAGACACCAGGAACGAGGCTGCTATACTGACGATGGTGGCAATGGCCACCGGGGCAAAAAGCCGACCTTCCACACCGGTTAATCCAAGCAGTGGAAGGAAGACAAGGATGATCAGTATCGTGGCGTAGAGGATGCTGTGGCGTATCTCGCTGGACGCACTGGCAATAACAGGAATTCTCGGCCCGGGCGTTGGCAGGGAGGCGTTTTCCCTTAATCTCCGGAAGACATTTTCCATGTCGACGATTGCATCGTCAACAACCATCCCGATTGCTACAGCAAGGCCGCCGAGGGTCATTGAGTTGACGCTTATTCCGAATCTCTGGAAGACAAGCAGGGTAATCGCGAATGAAAGGGGAATTGCAGTCAGGGTGATGAAAGTGGTGCGGAAGTTCAGCAGGAAGAGAAACAGGATACAACTCACCATGATGGCCCCGTCACGGATGGCTTCCTCGAGGTTTCCTATGGCGTTCCCGATAAAGTCGGCCTGCTGGAAGAGGGGTTCTATCTCAACTCCCTGCGGCATCATGTTGCGGATTTTCCGCAACTCCTCTTTTATTTTCCCGGTCAATTCCAGTGTATCAAAACCTGGCGCTTTAGTGACGCTGAGAATGACCCCTGGAGATCCGTTGATGGCGGCATCACCGCGCATGGGTTCAATATCCCAGAGGACATCGGCCACATCTGATATCCTCAGGGGGCGGTCGTTGACGGACTTGATTACGGTGTTGGAGATGTCGTCGAGATCGGTTGACATCGCGAGGTTGCGCAACATGATCTCCCGTGAACCGGAAGTCATGAACCCGCCGGTTGTATTGCTTGCCGCTTGGCTGGCTGCCTTGCTCAATTCCTCCAAAGAAACGTTCATGGCACGCATGCGATCGGGGTTGGGTTGCACCTGTATTTGTTTGACGCCGCCTCCCATTCCAAGCACCTCTGCAACCCCCGGGATGCCCTGCAGGCGTTTCCTTACCGTCCAGTCTGCCATTGTACGCAGGTCGCGCGGGGCGATGCTGTTGTCTATGCTGCGAATTCCGACCAGCATAATTTCGCCCATCAGTGATGCCACCGGGGTCATGAATGGCTGGACGCCTTCCGGAAGGGAGCCTCTAGCAGACTGCAGCCGCTCCTGAACAAACTGTCGGGCCTGGTAAATATTTGTTCCCCAGTCAAACTCAACAAAGAGAAGGGAAAGGGAGACGTCAGATGTTGAACGTAACCGGGTAACCCCGGATACCCCCATCAGGGCACTCTCCATCGGGACAGTGACAAGAGTTTCCACTTCTTCCGGAGCCAGTCCCGGAGCTTCGGTGTGGATGATGACCGTTGGCTTGGTGAGGTCAGGAAGGACCTCGACAGGGAGCTGTATCATCGCTCGGGCGCCGAAGACGAGCAGCAGTACCGCTCCTCCGAGAACGGCAGCCCGGTGGGCAAGCGAGAATCTGATCAGCCAGTTAAGCATTGCTGCTGCTTGTGGGGGTTGGGTTTGTTTTCCGGCGCAGCAGGATACTCAGGCTCAAGAGTATGGTCAGCAGTGTGCTCAGGATTGCCAGGAAAAGGGTCAGTGGTCCGGTATTGCCTTCATTCACCGCCCCTGATGTACGGAGATTCTTTTGCTTATCGCTCATTAGTGAACCGTCCTCGTTATGTTCGTGCCCATGAGCCGCATCCAGTGCTTCTTTGAGTGAGACGCTGCCGGTGCCTGCAAAAGACAGCGGGTATGCCCCCTTGGTGACAACGTCGTCAGCCGGAAAAATACCGCTGACTATTTCAACAAACTTGTCATTACTTGCGCCGGTGCGAACCGGTGCCTTCACAAAGGCATTGTGCAACTCGAAATCCTTCACGAACACGAAGGGTTTCACCTTGTCCCCCTGAATGGCTTCCTTTGGCACAGCCATTACTTTTTCGCGGCTGCTGATGATGATGGAGAATTCAGTGCGCATCTGCGGGCGAATTCTGCCATCCAGTCCCTTGAGAAGGAAAAAGGCATCGATTGTTCCGCTCGCGGGTGTAGCGGTGGTCCCGAAGCGAAGCAATTCGCCCTGAAATTCCCTGCTGGGCAATGCAGGGATGGTGATCCTTGCCCTTGTTCCTTTGTTGAGAAGCCCGGCCTGATCTTCGGGGATTCTGGCGACCGCATAAACCTCGGAAAGATCAATAACCTCGAGGATGTCGGTGTCCGGCTCGACGGGTTCACCAAGGCTGGAGTGTGTTTTCATCACCATTCCCCCGGAGGGGGCTCTCAGAACGGTCGAGGGTGGAGGATTGCCCGGCTGTCGGCTCTCAACCTTCACGACAGGTTGTCCGGCAGTGACAGTGTCACCTTCAAATGCATGGATCTCGATGATGCGTCCTGGGATACGACTGCTGACGATGCTGTGCCTGGCGGGAATCGACTGGATTCTTCCCAGGGCGAAAATTGTTTCATCGAATTCAGTATAGCGTGCCTTGACAGTCTCGATCCCGAGGTTGGTGATCTCGATTTCCTTGAGGATAATGGTGTTGGCCATTCGGGAAGGGTTGACTGCTTCCTCTCCGATTGATGTTGAGGTAAGCATTGCGCACAGAGCCGCGGGTAAGATGAAATGGTGTAGATGTTTCATTGGTTGTTCTTTGCCGGGTTGGGCTTGCTTGGTGTTTCCGATCCACTGCTGTAGGTGTCCGCGGCGGTGGCGAACTTGAGGGCGAGTTCTGCAAGGTGGTATTCCCGGGTCAACTCCAGTGCGGCTTTTTCCAGTTCCAGTTTTTGCTCCTGTGCGCGTTGGACCTGGGTGAAACTGGCTTGTCCGGCAGAATATGCTTCCCGGTATCCCTGCAGGTTGCTCTCGGCGAGTTGCAGCACCTTCCCGGAGGCGTTCCGAGCTGCCTCAAAGGTGTCCTTTCGCGTGACCAGGGCGATGGCAATCTCGTTCTCGATCTTTAGGGCTATTGCATCGGTCTCGAGTTTTCGCCGTGCAATCTTTGTCCTGGATGATTCAATTGCCGCCTGGTTCCGCTGGCGGAGTGGCAGAGGGAAAGAGAAACCGAGGCCAATCAGGGTGTTGTTGTCGAGACCGTCCGGATTATCGTTGGAGCGTTCGCGTTCGGCGAAGAGTTTCACTGTGAGATCCGCAAGACTCCGCGCCTCTGCAAGGTTGAGTTCAGCACGGGCGACATTGCTTTCTATCAGGCTTGCCTGATAATCGGGCCGTTGGATGACTGCGTTTGCAAGGTTATCCCTGAATGGCGGCGGACTGGCAGGAAGAGTGAGGTCAACATTGAGCGCTAATGCGGCGTCTGGCTTCAGGCCCAGCAGCGAACGCAGCTCACCAAGCCATTTTCTACTTTCGATAAGGGCGGCATTAGCTTCCCTCTCCAGTTTTTTTCCTGCAAGGCGGGCGCCGGCAGCATCCAGTTGGGATGCTTCACCGCGGTCGGCGATTGCTGAGAGGAATGTGGCTATCTCCTCGTTGAGTGCGGTGAGTCGTGAATAGAGGCTTGCCTTTTGGTTGGCCGCTGCAAACTCGACACATGCAATCCTTACCTGGTTCGCGAGTTTTCGGCGTCGCTCGTTTATTTCCGCCTCGGCAAGAATTACTTGCACCCTGCGCAACTCCCTTGCGCTGCGGAGTCGTGATGTCAGGGGGAATTTCTGAGCAAAGGCGATTTCAAAGTTTGCTTCGCCCTCGGCATTACCGAGGACGTCATGCGCGGCGGACAAATCAAGCTCGGGATTATCAAGCCGGCCTGCCCAGTAAAGTTCTATGCGTGCGCGGTGAAGTTCCATTTCCGCAGCTCGCAGGTGCTTGTTGGCGACAAGGGATCTTGCAACAGCGGCATCCTTCCCCAGGGACAATGGTGCATCCCCGGCGTGGATCCCTGCTGCCGGAATGAGGAGCATGGTTGTTATTATAAATTTGAAATACATGAGGTGATGAGTTTTGTGGCCTTAGAATGGGTATGCCAGGATACCATGGTGAATGCGTGCAGGAACCCGGGGGTGCGGGCTATCTGTACGAACGTGTGGAAACCGCACGAAATGCGGCGCGCAAGTCAGATCAGGAAACGGCAGAGGCTAATCTCTACTGGCGGCGGCAGGGCATTGAAATTGCCGCGAAGGGTCCTGTTGATAGAACTGCCGATGATGGCAGGCATTGAAGCGCCAGGTGCTTTTGCCCAGGCGGGCGGCACGTCGGTGCCAGTGGGTGGGAATTGAGGATGAAGCTTGAAGGTGCCCGACCCTGCCATCAGCAAAGGGTCATCACTGGTTTCACATGGTTTTTCGGGCTCCTTGTCGTGAGGAGTACAGTCATGATCATGAAAGCAGGTGGTATCCTCTTTCATGAGAGAGGCCTCTTCATGGTGGTGATGGTCGATGCCTAACCCGGCCCAGAGGAAACACGTGTCACCCGGCAGGCTCATGGTGAGCATGCCCAGAACGGCAACAATTGTTGTGGAGAGCCTGATCATGAAGGGGATACATTATAATTGCGCACTTGGTTTATGTAAAACGAATTTGCCCCGATGGGAGCGTCAGGGCAGCAGTTTGCCCTTATTTCAGGCATTTTCTCCGCATTATCAGCGAAACCCAATGCGTTATCTTCATCTGGGCAGGCTCTTTCACGGGGGTAATACCGCCCGGGCTACTGGCAAAGTAATCGCAGGGCTTAAAGATGCGGCTGATCAGGAGCTGGATGGCCCGGAATGATTGTCTTTAATCAGTGTTGTTGATGGCTGGCTGCGAGGCGGTAAAAATTACAGTTTTCTTTTGCGGTGCAGCGAGTTTCTAATAATTTACTTATTGAGTATTTCATCATGGAGAAACTTTTGATCATTTCAGGACTGGTGATGATGCCGATTCTGACGGCTATGTCTCAAGATCCCGCATACTGGGCTTTCCGTCCTCTGGAAGCGGTAGAGGTCCCCGTGGTGAACGACAAACAGTGGGTGCGTAATGAGATTGATCATTTTGTGCTGGCGAGGGCAAATGAGAAGGGGGTGTTCCCGAATGGCCCCGCGGACAGGAAAACCTTGATTCGCCGGGTTTACTTTGACCTCACAGGCCTTGCTCCGGTGCGTGATGAAGTGGCTGAGTTTGTAGAGAGCACATCTCCCGATGCATACGGGAAAATAATTTCGCGATTGCTTTCCAGCCCTCATTACGGGGAGCGGTGGGGGCGCCACTGGCTTGATGTCGCGCGATTTGGTGAAAGTCACGGTTATGAGAGTGATAACGAGCGGCCAACGGCCTGGACTTATCGTGATGCGGTTATTCGTGCACTCAATGAGGACATGCCCTTTGACCGGTTCGTTCGCTGGCAGGTTGCCGGCGACGTCCTGCAGGGAGATGATCCATTGGCAACGGCGTTGACGGGGTTTATCACCTCGGGATCGACCGTTACCAATGTCGATGGCGTTGACCGGGAAAGGGCGACCTATGACAAGATGGATGACATCGTCTCCGCCACGGGGGCAGCCTTCCTTGGTTTGACGATTGGTTGCGCAAGGTGCCATGACCACAAGTATGACCCGATTTCCCAGGAGGATTATTACCGGCTTGTGGGATTTTTCCTGCCGGGGAAAGCCGGAGATCGCAACATCGCCATCGGTGACTCGGGTTCCCAGGTAAAGGCGCTCACCTGGCACGGCGGCAATAAGCGCAGTAACCCTTTGCTCAAGCGTGGTGACGTCGAGCAAAAAGAGGGCGATGTCGGCTATGGGGTGATGGTGGCACTTGCTTCCGGTGAGGCCGACATGAAGAGCAGGATTAAGGCAATTGGCAAGGAGAGCGCTGATGGCCGAACAGGACTGGCGCAATGGTTGACAGATGTCGATTCAGGGGCCGGCGGACTCCTTTCCCGCGTGATAGTGAACCGCCTTTGGCAGCATCACTTTGGCACCGGTCTGGTGAAGACAAGCAACAACTTCGGCAGTGTTGGCGATGAGCCCACGCATCCTGAGTTGCTGGACTGGCTTGCCGGCCGGCTGGTAAGTGGGGGGTGGCGCTTAAAGCCTGTGCATGAGTTGATCATGAACAGTTCAGTCTACAGGCAGAGCACGTCCTGGGACAAGAAGCGCTATGCGCTCAATCCTGTAAATGACCTGCTGTGGCGCCGGCAACCGCTGCGCCTTGAGGCTGAGATTCTACGGGACTCAATCATGAACACTGCAGGGACCCTTAACCGCAAGCTTTACGGCCCAAGTGTAAAGCCATGGGTGTCCAGTGACGCGATCAAGACCGGGTCGACCAACAAGTGGCCGACAAATGTGAAGGACGGGCCGGGGACATGGCGGCGAAGCATATACGTGTTCATGCGGCGCTCCATGCGCGTGCCTTTCTTTGAGACATTTGATGTTCCTGATGCAATGCAGAGTCGCGGCGTGCGGGAGCAGACCACCGTGGCCACGCAGGCCTTGCTCCTTCTTAACAACAAGTTTGTGCGTGACCAGGCTGTTCATTTTGCGGCACGGGTTGTGGCTGCCGCGAAGGATACCGCTTCCCCGGATGGGGGGGAGAACCTGCAGGCAATTGTGGAGGAGGCTTACTGGTTGGCCTTTTCCCGCGGGCCGACCAGGGAAGAGTTGGATCTTGGTATCGGCCTTCTTTCCAAGGAAGGGCAGAGTGTTGAGAATTTCTGCCACATTCTTTTTACCCTGAATGAGTTTGTCTATGTTGATTGACACGAGTGAGACCGGCAACCTCATGACGCGTCGCGGGATGCTTGCGCGTGCCGGTTGCGGATTTGGATCCTTGGCCCTGGCCGGGCTGATGTCGGAGCAGAAATTACTGGCAGGCAAGGGTCCGCAGGGGGGAGGACTTGAACAACCGTTGTTATCAAGGGCGCCACATTTTGCCCCCCGCGCCAAGAGTGTCATTTTTCTCTTCATGTATGGCGGGCCAAGTCACGTGGATCTTTTTGACTACAAGCCGGACCTGGCCAAACACGAGGGGAAAAAGGTTGGTGAGGTGGTCGATACCAAGGGCGCGCGCAGCAGTGGTGGACTTTTTCCATCACCTTACAAGTTTGCGCGTCACGGGCAGAGTGGGCACTGGGTCTCTGACCGCTATCCGCACCTGTCCCGCGTGATTGACCACACGGCGATGCTGCGTGGCGTATACGGGCATTCCATAAGCCATGCCCCGGCACTTTTTGAGCTGAATACCGGAATGATCCGCACCGGGTTTCCGAGTCTGGGATCCTGGGTAACCTATGGGCTCGGCACCGACAATCAGGACCTGCCCGGGTTTGTGGTAATGTATGATTATCGGGGGGGGCCGATTGGAGGTGCCCCGAACTGGGGTTCAGGTTTTCTTCCCGGCGCCTTCCAGGGAACCCCTGTGCGTTCACGGGGCACGCCGATTCTCAACCTCAACAGGCCGGGAAAACTAGCGGGCCCCCAGCAGCGAGAACTGCTTGATTATGCGGGTGTACTGAATCGCCGGCACATGGCGTCCCATCCTGCTGACAATGCTCTTGAGGCCCGCATTGAATCCTTTGAACTTGCCTACCGGATGCAGTCGGCGGCTCCCGAGGCGCTTGATATTTCCCGGGAGAATGACGCGACCAGGAAACTCTATGGGATCGAGCCAAAAAATCCCGGGGAGTATTTCGGCAGCCAGTGCCTGATGGCAAGGCGACTTGTTGAGCGTGGCGTGCGCTTTGTGCAGCTTTATTCAGGTGGCGGGCATGGTGATAACAACTGGGATGCCCATGGCAACATCACTGCTAACCATAACAAGCATTGTGCGGCGACGGACCAACCCATGGCGGGGTTGCTTCAGGACCTGGAACAGCGTGGGCTGCTTGATGAGACGCTGGTC